>JASBRR010000041.1 GCA_030149435.1 Simkaniaceae bacterium | reverse complement strand
GCTCTCGAAATTCCATCCTCACACATTTTGCACCTTTTTGGGCAAAATCAAAATTTTTGCAAATCTCCTATACGTGAGGTTATGTAGATTTTCAACTCTTTCGATTTTTCTCAAAAACCGCTACAAAATCTGCAAAGAGCGACTTTCGAGAGCAGTCCCTAAGGTACCATTATGATCATCCTCTGGCTTCATCATCAAAAAGTCCACAACCCTTTGTGTTTTTGCAAATTGTGACTTTATATCTGGAGACACACGACCTAACTCATCCGCAACTGGATAGAGATCAGTTTGACCCTAATCTTCTATATCAATAGAAATCATTATTAATCCGTTAATTATGTTTATTATAAATTAATTAAGGCAAAATTAACCTTTTAATAAAAAATTATAAAATTCAGATTTTAAATAATTTTTTATATAAAGTCTAAAAGAGGTGACAACTGAAGGGCATTGAGTTACAATGACTTCTCTGTGAAATGATTTGAGAGGGATCTGATGCCCATTTTGTGGCGTTATTTACTCAAAAACTATCTAAAAGTCTTTTTCCTCATTACCTCGGGGTTTGTGACTGTATTGCTTCTGACACGACTTCACGAGATTGCTAAGCTTGCAGCATTGAACCCAAACCCTAAGTTATTGATCTTATTTGTCCTATGTCAGATCCCCTATATCTTGCCAATTGCGATGCCCATATCGGGGCTGATCTCCGCCCTGCTTCTCTTGAACCGTTTAAGCCAAACTCATGAGCTTAGCTCCTTAAGGGCCTCGGGTCTCGGGCTCTCTCAAATTAGCAGCCCCCTTCTGATGGCAGCTTTTCTACTCAGTCTTATCAATTTTACAGTGGTTTCAGAGCTCACCCCTCGATGCCGCCTCTATTCGAGAGAACTCCTCCATCATGTGACGACAATCAACCCCTTATTTCTCATGCAAAAGTCTAAAATGCTTAAGTTGCAAGACTCTTATGTAGATATGAACATGACCAAGAGAGGGCAAGAGGCAAAAGAGGTTATCTTCGTTGTGAAAAACCAGTCAAACAACCGCCTGACTCTAATGAGTGCGAAGAGCTTGCAAGTCAAAGATAAGCAGTTAATCGGAAAAGATGTGGCGATCATTTCACATGTTGATACGCGAGATGCAAATCATTTTGATCATCTGGTGATTGAAAACCAAAAGACGATGTCAACTTCAGCTTCAGCACTTTCTGAGCTCATGCGAAAACCAACTTGGAAAGTGGGATATGAGCACCTAACATTTCATGACATATTTTGCTCAGCGTTTTTGAAGAAAGGGCTTAAGCCAAAACATATGCATGAGTCGCGCTTTGAACTTTATCGTCGGCTTTACTTTCCCGCTATGACATTTCTCTTTACATGGATGGGACTCGTACTTGGAGTTCAAACGGGACGTACTCAGAGAAAAAAGGGAGTCATGATTGCAATGAGCCTTTGCGCTCTGACTTTTGTCTGCTCTGTTGCAGCAAAATCTTTTTACTTATCTTCGAATAAAGCCGCTCTATTCTATGCCCTTCCTGTTCTAACGCTAACTACCTGCACACTTTGGTTCCAAAAGCAGATATCACGAGGGCGTGAAACATGAGTATTTGCAGAGCCTATTTGACGCGAGAAACTCTCAAGGTTTTTATTCTTTTTCTAGCCTCATTCTACTTTTTATATGGAATCGTGGACTATACAATGCACTTGCAGGAAATCGTCAAAAATCACCAAATCCCCTTTTGGGGTCTTGCTAAGTACTACGTCATGCTTTTTAGCAAACGGTGCGATCTCTTGATCCCTCTTGCCTTGCTAATTGCAACAACGAAGGTTTTGCTATCTTGTAATCAAAAAAAAGAACTCCTCGCTCTCCAGACAGCAGGTATTCCCCTTTATCGACTGATGCAACCTCTATTTATCATCGCACTAAGCTGCACGGGGCTGAGCTACTTAAACCTTGAATACATCTCACCTAAATCGGGTCCTTTTTTAAATCAATTTGAACGAGCTTTTCTAAAGAAAAATCGCACAAAGAAAGTGCAAAAAGAGACACTAAGCACCCTCCCCTTAGAGGATGGAAGTGAGCTTATCTATTTGAACTATGACCCCTACTTGGATCGGCTTGATGACGTCTTTCACGTCCATTCCGAAAATGAAATATGGCACATAAAAACCCTCTCTTTATCAGGACCAGAGCCCATAGGATACTTTGTCGACAAGCTAGTGCGAGACTCCTCCAATGTGATGGAAAAGATAGCCTCATATGATACTTATACTTTTTCCGCACTGAAAGTAGATTTTACCTTGAAAGAAACGCTGAAACACCCTGTTGAAAACCAAGCGATATCGAACTTGATTGCGATGAAAAGACACCCGAATCCTATGATTTCTGATGGAAGCGCTGGGGTCGCAACTCACTTATATTATAAACTTGTTACACCATGGCTTTCAGTATTGGTTGTGCTAGGGATTGCCCCCTTTTGTGTATCACATGGACGGAATCTCCCTTCTTTTATGATTTTCTCGTTAGGAATCTTTGGCTACATTGCTTTATTTACGATGATGGATACTTCAGTCATTTTGGGAGAAACAGGGGTGATTCCCCCATTCTGGGCAATCCTTACGCTTCCCTTAGTGTTGTTTATCCTTTTTGGGAGCTTATTCACTAAAAAACTGAGCTAAAAAATATGAAAAATTGGAACTTAAAAATCCTTCTGATTCCTCCGCTTATAATGACAGCTCTTTTTCTCAGCTGGATTTTGCCAATAGCGCGCCCATTTTGGAATGCGGTCGATAGAAACATATTTTACTTTCTAAATGAATGGATTCGCTACTCTCCATTTTGGCAAAACTTTTGGGCAGTTGCAGGTCACCGTATTACAGATTGGTTTCACGACTGCGTGATTTTTCTCTTTTTCTTTTTTAACATCAAATACGCCATTTCAACACTAAAGAAGCGAAAGATCGCTGAGCTTTTGTTTATGGTAGTCCTGTTGCTAGTAACGGTCTACTTGATCACCATCTCTGAACTTCGCGATGTGATTCACATATCGAGAAAAAGTCCTACAATGGTTCTCCCTGATGCATTCCACCTTTCTAAGGTTGTGGACTGGATATCTGTAAAGGATCACTCAAAAAAGAGCTTCCCTGGAGATCACGGAACAACTGCTTTTCTGTTTGTTTGTGTCACTTTCTATTTTATGGGGATCAAAAAGGGTTTTCTCGCTCTTCTTTATAGTATCTTCTTTTGCCTTCCCCGCCTTGTTGCAGGAGCGCACTGGCTAACAGATGTTTTCATTGGAAGTGGGACGATTGCTGTCTCAATTTCAAGCATTGCCTTCGGAACACCAATAGCTAAAACATGTGTAAACCTCATCGAAAAAGGGTTAAAACGCTTAAAACCACTTGCAGAAAAAGACGCTCCTTCCACATGATATTTTGGCAACATGAATGATCAAAACTATCAAGACCTTCTTCGCGAAGGCCAAGAAATCTACCAACTTTCCTCTATATCTAAGCTCCTCGGATGGGATCAAGAGACGTACATGCCAAAAGGGGGCGCAGGCTTCAGAGCGGAACAAATGGCTCTTTTATCGAGCATCACCCACGAAAAGAAAACTAGCGATTCCTTTAAGAGTAAACTCGCTAAACTGATTCATATCTCAACAGGAACGATTCTAAACGACGACCTAGATGAGCGTCACCAAGCAGCGCTCAGACAGTGGAGGCGAGACTTTCTGAATGAAAAAAAGCTCCCCAATCCCTTTGTAAAAGAGTTTGCTTCGATTACCTCTCAGGCTTCCCTAGCATGGGTAGAAGCAAAAGATAACAATAGCTTTTTAACTTTCGCTCCTCATTTAGAAAAGGTCTTGGAGGCGAGCAAACAAAAAGCAGAATTTTTAGGTTATGAAGACCATCCATTTGACGCACTCGTTGATCTTCACGAGCCTGGAATGACAACAGCTAAACTGAAAAATCTATTTGGAGAGCTAAAGCCTATATTGACAGAACTTACGCGGACTCTATCGAAGGATGCTGCAAAACCTGACCGACACTTTTTACATGGCAACTTTGACAAAACAACACAAAATGAGTTGATTCAAGAGATCCTAGAGCTCCTTGGCCTCGATTTCAACCACCTAAGAATTGATTACTCTGCTCACCCCTTTTGCATTCCTCTATCTCCTGAAGATGTAAGGCTAACCACTCATACAGAAACTTCAAATATCTTCGGGACTATAAGCGCAGTGATGCATGAAGCTGGGCATGGTCTTTACGAACTGGGCTTACCTAAGGAAGATATTGGCTCCCCCCTTGCAGAAGCTGCATCGCTTGGTATACATGAGAGTCAATCGCGCTGGTACGAAACTTTTATTGGACAAAGCCTTCCCTTTTGGAAGCATACCTATTCCAAGTTGCAAAATGCTTTTCCTAAAGCCTTAGGAGATGTCAGCTTGGATCGCTTTTATCGCGCAATCAATCATGTTGAAGTCTCGCCGATTCGCGTTCATGCCGATGAAGTGACCTATATTCTACATATCATTCTTCGCTTTGAAATTGAAATGGAATTACTCACTGGAGACATTGCTATTCATGACCTTCCAGATGTGTGGAACTCTAAAATGGAAGAGTCATTAGGAATTGTGCCAAAAAACGATCGAGAAGGGTGCCTTCAAGATATCCATTGGTCCCTAGGCCTATTTGGATACTTTCCCACCTATGCACTTGGCAACGTCTATGCAGGACAGCTCTTTGCTCAGTTCAAAAAAGAGTTTCCAGATTGGGATAAACGAATGGCTTTAGGTGATATGAAATTCATCCATGAATATCTATACCAGAATATTCACCGATATGGCAGACAGTACACCTCATTGGAACTCATTGAGCGTGCGACTGGCCAGGAACTCTCCGTTCAGCCTTACATCCAATACTTAAAAGAAAAGTATCTCTAACTGAATATACTAATCACACATTGCATTCTTCATTTAAGGAATTGCTATCGAAAGTCGTTTTTTGCAGATTTTGCAGCAGTTTTTGAGAAAAATCGATAGAGTTGAAAATTCGCATATGCCTAAGGGGACTGTTGGGAAAGTCGCTTTTTGCAGATTTTGCAGCAATTTTTGAGAAAAATTGAAAGTTTTGAAAATTCGCATATACCTAAGTATAGGGAATTTGAAAAACTTTTGATTTTGCCAAAAAATGAGTAAACGCTGTGAGAATGGACTTTCTATAGAGACCCACAAAAAAAAAGACCTCTGGAAAAAATTCCCTAGAGGTCGAAAAAAGAGAGGTGATTTGTATAGAATTAACGCTTTGAGAACTGGAAGCGCTTTCTCGCACCTGCAAGACCGTATTTTTTACGCTCGCGCTTACGGGGATCTCTTGTCAGATAACCTTCAGCTTTTAGAAGCTGACGGCGCGTTTCATCTTCACTCACAAGCGCACGAGCAATCCCTAAACGAGCAGCAATCATCTGCCCCTCAGCTCCGCCACCAGCTGTTCTGATAACAATATCATAGCTTCCTGTTAGCTCAAGCTTTGCGATGGGTGATAAGATAGTTTTTTGGGCAAGCTCTCCGGGAAAGTACTCTTCAAGCTTCTTGCCATTAACTTTGTACACACCTTTACCTTTACGCAAGCGTACAGATGCGACAGCCGTTTTCCTTCTTCCTACTCCGATTGACTCTTTGCTCATTTCTTCCTACGTTATTTAGTTCAAATTTCGACAGCGATCGGCTTTTGCGCTTCTAGATCGTGCTTGTCGCCCGCAAAAATCCT
This sequence comes from Simkaniaceae bacterium, assembly GCA_030149435.1. Classification (GTDB taxonomy): domain Bacteria; phylum Chlamydiota; class Chlamydiia; order Chlamydiales; family Simkaniaceae; genus JASBRR01. The sequence continues at coordinate 18,343 of JASBRR010000041.1, read as the reverse complement.
TAATCTTTTAAGCTGTGCTCTTGCTAATTTTGTTTTAGGCATCATTCCTTTAACAGCATGACGCAAAATATAATCTGGCTTGCGATCCAGCATGACGCGATAAGGAGTTTCCCTCATCCCACCAATATGACCTGTGTAGTGGCGATAGACCTTTTGAGCTTCTTTTGCTCCAGTCACACTTACCTCTGCAGCATTAACAATGATCACTCCATCTCCACAATCAACGTGGGGAGTAAAAGTGGTCTTGTGTTTTCCTCGGAGGATTTTTGTGATTTCAGAAGCCATTCTTCCAAGAGTCTTCCCTTTAGCATCTAAAAGAATCCACCCTCTTGGCGCAGTTCCTTCTTCTTTTGTTAGAAGGATTGTTTCTTTTCTACTTTTTGTCATTGTAATCGACTTTACATTTGAATTAATTGATCACGAGATCATAGCTGCTATTTTCTTTTTTGACAAGACTGTCTATATAAAATCGAACGATTCAAAATAAAATTTTCTAGAGTGCAATTCCCCTTGCTTATAAGGGCGCTAAGGGACTACTATTCTGGGCTATGCAAAATCCAAAAAAGTTTTACGTTCGTACCTACGGATGCCAAATGAATGAACTCGACACAGAGATCATGGTGGGCCAACTTCAAAGTCGAGGCATGACAAGGGTTTATAATGAAGAAGAAGCCGATCTTCTGATCTTTAACACCTGCTCGATCCGTGACCTTGCTGAGAGAAAAGTGATGGGAAAAATCGGTCAGCTCAGCAGAAAGAAAAAAAGCCAAATCATTGGAGTCACAGGATGCATGGCCATGGCGAAAAAGGATCAGCTCTTTAGGAAACTGCCAAATATTGATTTTGTTGTGGGGACCAATAATATCACCGATCTCAGTGCCGTCCTAGACGAAGTGCTTCAGACGGGAGAAAAGAGAATTCGCACTGACGACCAATTTGAAGAAAATTTAGATTACCTCGTTGCAAAACGAGATGACAAAGTGAAAGCTCATGTTTCGATCATCCGCGGATGTGATAAGTTCTGCACCTACTGTGTCGTTCCGTATACGCGAGGACAAGAGGTTTCCCGCTCACCAGATGATATTGAAAAAGAGTGTCAGATTCTTGCCCATCAAGGCTATAAAGAGATCACTCTTCTCGGTCAGAATGTGAATAGTTATGGAAAGGATCAAAAGGATTGGAACACCCTCTTCCACGATTTGCTTTACCGCCTCGATAAAATTGAGGGGATTGAGCGCATAAGATTCATGACAAGTCACCCCATTGATATTACAAGAGAACTCATGGAAGCTATTCGCGATCTTCCTTCGCTTTGTGAACTTGTCCACTTCCCCATTCAGGCAGGGTCGAGCCGAATTCTTAAGAAAATGCACAGGATTTACACGAAAGAGCAATACCTGGAAAAGGTTTCTATGCTGAAGGAAATTATCCCTAACGTCTCTCTTGGAACAGATATTATTGTGGGCTTTCCAACTGAAACAGAAGAGGAATTCCAGGAGACCTATGATGTGTTTAAGGAAATCGCCTATTCTGTCGCTTTTCTATATACCTACAGCCCACGCAAAGGCACACCTGCGATGCGATGGCGAGATGACATCCCCAATGAAGTAAAAGAAGAGCGCCTAGCAAGGCTCATGAGCCTATATCACGACATCACCGCTAAGGAAAGACAGCATCTTCTTGGACAAACCCTAGAGGTTTTGGTAGAAGGGAGAAACAAGGACGGGCTCTTAAAAGGGCGCAGTCGCACTTGGAAAAAAGTGATTTTCACTGGGCAAGACAGTCTGATCGGCACACTTCAGCCGATCAAGATCCACAGCTTTAACCATCAAACCTTGATCGGCGACCTAATCAATCAGCCTGTTTGTGCGTCTTTGGCTTAATAAATCCAGCAAGTACAACTCCCGCAAGCAGCCAAGTCACTACATGATCACCGATCATGACAAGTGTGTAAGCCCCACCAAGAGCAAACCAGTTCCACTCGGGAACAATACCTAGCACACCGACACTTAAACCAAACAGCAGAGAGCAAAATAGTCTATTGAAATAGCCTGTTCCTCTCATTTGCATCAGTAGATAGCTAAGGAGAGAAGCACCAACAAATAGCGTGGCAAAGGCAATCAAAAAAGTCGTAAAACTCGTGGGGTCTTTCCCCTCTTTTTTGACTTGCATAAAGATAAAGGGACCTTTTTGCATCGCAGCAACATGGGAATCCTTGACCTCTTTTGAAACTTCATCAACTCCAGGCATCTGTGGGATCACATAGACACCACTTTTAGACGTATTGGCATCGATGACTTTAGCAACCTGTTCTTCATTTTTAAAAGATTCAACAGCATCGTGGTGCCATGGCAATAAAGTCCATGAAACGAACATCCACACAAAAGCAACAACCCCTCCAATGATTCCCCCAAACAACACCTTATGCATGGTTTAATGCTCCTTTAGTAGTTTTTAATTAGATCTATACATCTATCCTTTAGGGATAGATTTATCGTACAAGCTCTTTAATTTACTTAAATAATCGTCAGGAAGCTTACCATTCCAAGCTTCATAAGTCCTACCTATGGCACGTTCTATCAGTTCTGCGTGGCTAACTTGTGGTGGAATAGTATTCTTTTGATGAGAAGCACCATTTATTGATTTAGAAGACATAACTTACCCCATGTTTCTAAAAGGGCCTGCTCTCGAAAGTCCATTCCCAACAGTCCCTAAAAAATATTCATGTCTACAATGAAAAAAAAAGACATTTAGCACAAGTATAATCGTGTGTCAAAGCGACTTAGAGAATTCTTCCTCATCGAGAATCTCGACACCTAGGCTTTTGGCTTTTTCATATTTGGAGCCTGGATCTTCACCAGCAATCACAAAATCAGTTTTTTTACTGACTGAACTCGAAACTTTCCCTCCCCTCTCTTTAATCAAGTTCGCCGCTTCTGTGCGGGTGTAGTTTTCTAATCCCCCTGTCAAGACAAAGGTCTTCCCAAAAAATGAGTGCCCTTCAACTTGATTCGACGTATAGGACGGGCTCACACCAAGTGCTGCAAGCTCATCGAGTTCTTTAATGTGATTTGGATCTTCGAAAAATTCGACTATGGATTCGGCAACTTTATCTCCAATCCCCTCAATTTCACGGAGCTGCTCTAAAGTCATTTCCTTTAAAGCTTTTAGGCTCTTGGCATGATATGCAAGGAGTTCTGCAATTCCCTCACCAACAAGAGGAATGCCTATGGCATAGATGAAACGACTCAAGGGAATATGCTTCGATTTTTCAATACTCCCCAGCAAGTTAGCAATCGACTTTTCTTGAAACCCTTCCAATTGGGAAAGTTCTTCAGCCGAGAGGCGATATAAGTCAGAAAGCCTCCCCAAAAGGCCATATTCTGAAAGGCGTTTCACAATTTCCGGCCCAAGGTTTTCGATATCCATTGCTCTCTTACTCGCAAAGAAGGTAATGCGGCGAAGTGTTTGCCCTGCGCAGCTTGTGCGGTTAGGACAACGCACGGCTACCTCACCCGCTTTTCTTTCGACCTTCGACCCACACACCGGACAATGGTCTGGCATATGCCAAGCAGCACTCTTTTTGGGCCTTTTACCACGAACAACAGAGGCCACTTTTGGAATAACGTCTCCTCCTTTTTCAATAATGACATGATCACCGATCCGAATATCTTTTCTGATCACCTCTTCCTCATTGTGCAAGGTCGCGCGGGAAATTGTGCTCCCAGCAAGAGGGGTAGGTTTTAGCTCTGCAACAGGTGTTAAGACACCTGTACGCCCCACTTGCACTGTGATCTCTTCAATCACACTTTCAGCTTGTTCTGGCGCAAACTTATAGGCTACTGCCCATCTAGGACTTTTCCCAGTGGCTCCCATGTTATCTTGATCGCGCAAAGCGTTAACTTTAATGACGATTCCATCAATTTCGAAAGAGAGTTCGCGTCTTAAAGACTCAATTCGTTTTGCATAAGCCAAGATTTCATCGGCACTTTTGCACACCCCTACATGACTCGCATTCCCGACAGGGAACTGGGAGTTTTTTAGAAAGATGTGTACAGCAGATTGGCTTTTGAATGGGGAGTGTTTTGCAACCAATTGGTAACAGAGGATGTCGAGATTTCTTTTCGAAACTTCTTTTGGATCAAGAAGCTTCAAAGAGCCTGCTGCCGCATTACGGGGGTTTGCCCATACAGCAAGCCCCTCTTCTTCTCTCTCTGCATTCATTTTGATAAAGTCTTTTCGATGGATAAAGACTTCACCACGCACTTCTAACAAGGGGGGCAAGTCTGCTCCCGAAAGCTTTTGCGGGATCGCCTTAATGGTTCGAATGTTCTGGGTAATGTCATCTCCTGTCTTTCCATTTCCTCTCGTTACTGCGCGAATAAGCTTCCCTTTTTCGTACGTTAAAGCAATGGCTACCCCGTCTATTTTGAGCTCAACGAAGTATTCCACATTTTGTCTTTCGAGAAGTTTTTCTGTTCTTTTGACAAAGTCCTCGATCTCTTCTGTTGAGTAGGTATTAGACAGGGAGAGCATGGGAACAAGATGAGAGGCTTGAGTAAACCCTTTTGTCGGTTTTTCTTCGATCTTCTGTGTCGGCGTATCGACCTCAACCCAATCGGGATGCGCTTTCTCAATTTTCTCAACTTTTTTAACGAGAAGGTCATACTCATAGTCAGTAATTTCTGGCTCTGCGCGTTGGTAATAGAGATCGTTGTGCTTTTGCACCTCTTTAATGAGGTCGAGATACTCTTTTTTCGTGCTCATTTTAAGATCAGTGTTGTAAGCGGAGGAACAGCGATGACGCGCTCCTCACCATTTTCTGCGATTTTTGGATCTACTTTATCACACCCACCATATTGTTGCGAATTTGTACTGAATAGAACCTGATTAAGATCCTTAGGAATAGCAACCCCTATCACCCCAGAATGGGAAAAATTGTGGATGCAAAAGAGCTGCTCTCCTCTTCGATAGGCAAGCAAAGGATAGTCTGTGATCTCAAGCTTATAACTTTCACCCCATAACGCCTGACTTTGCAAATAAAAGTGATTTAAATCGGAAGCACACTTTGATAACTCTTTGTGAGGAGTCTGGAGCAAAAGATCCCAGTCGAGCTGCTTTTTTGCATCCCACTCAGCACTTTGCCCAAACTCCGCACCCATAAATAACAGTTTCTTGCCTGGGTAACAGATCATGTAGCTCAAAAAGAGTCTTAAATTTGCAAACTTCTGCTTTTCATTTCCCTCCATTTTCTCTAAAAGACTCTGTTTCCCATCGACAACTTCATCATGAGAAATAGAAAGGACTTGCTTGTCATCGGATGCATAGTCAAAGGTGTGAAGAAGCTGGGGGTAAATCTTAGAGCGCTCATTGTCCTCGACCTGAAACATCGGAAGTGAATCATAAAACCAACCAAGCCCCCATTTGAAGTCAAACCCCAACCCTTCAGAACTCGTCACTCCAGGATAGATGTAGGCCTTTTCTGCGATCATCATCACTCCGGGGAATTTTTCATGGACTTCTCTGTTCAATTCTTGCAAAAAAGCAATCCCTTCAAGGTTCTCGGGCCCTCCATGTGTATTGGGTAGCCACTCCCCTTCTTTGCGATCATAGTCCAGAAAAACAATAGACGAAACCGCATCAACTCTGAGCCCATCAACGTGCATCATTTCCAAGTAAAAGAGGGCGCTTCCGATTAAAAAGTTTCTTACCTCTGTTCTGCCATAGTTGAAAATATGAGTATCCCAAACGGGGTGATACCCTTGGCGTGGATCTAAGTGTTCAAATAGAAAGGTGCCATCAAACTGCGCCAAAAAGTGTTCATCTTTAGGAAAATGCCCCGGCACCCAATCCAGAATCACACCGATGCCCTGTTGATGAAGGGAATCTACAAAAAACTGAAAGTCTTCGACAGAACCATAGCGTCCTGTGATTGCATAGTACCCAGTGACTTGATACCCCCATGACTCATCTAGAGGATGTCCCATGATTGGAAGGAGCTCGATGTGGGTGTACCCCATTTCTTTAAGATATACCGCAAGCTCTGGAGCAACTTCACGATAGTTGACAAAGTTTTCGTCCTTCTTCTTCCACGATCCCAAATGCATCTCGTAAATATTGACAGGGCCTTGCTTGGCTTCCCCTTTTTTACGCTGATCCATCCAAGCTTTATCTTGCCACTGATGCCTGTCAACGGCGCTAACAACTGATGCTGTTTTGGGCCTAAGCTCCCCTTGAAAAGCAAAGGGATCTGCTTTAAGACGCATCTTTCCATCATAACCATAGATTGCAAATTTATATTTCTCACCTTCCTTAAGACCGGGAATAAAAAGCTCCCAAATTCCACACGACCCCATCTGGCGCATGGGATTCACCATTTCATTCCACCCGTTGAAGTCCCCAATAAGGGCTACCTTTCGCGCACAGGGAGCCCAAACAGCAAAGGCAACCCCATCGACACCGCAGTGTTTTCTCACCCTTCCTCCCAGGACCTCAAACAAGCGAGGGTGCTTCCCTTCACTAAACAGGACCTCATCATCTCGGCTAAAGGTCGGAGCAAAAGCATAAGGGTCATAACTCTTGAGCCCACTTTCATGGATCACAAAGTAGTCATGCTGAGAAATCGGCTCGGGAAGTTCCAGTTGAAACAAGCCATGATCAACTTGCTTCATCTCCACATCGTGCCCTTTAACAGTCACTGACACGTGCTCTTTACCCGGCCTCCAAAGAGAAAGGCTCCTCCCATCGCTATGGAGCCCTAACCTTTCATGGGGGTCAGTATCGAGAAAAGCACAATCATCACTATCCATACTCATAGTCAGCATCATAAAAAGCCCCCCTTTTTTTACTAGTGAAAAACCAGCTTATATGGTAATTTTTTCTATGGCTAAGGGGCGTGTCTGAAAAATCGCTTTCTACAGATTTTGCAGGAGTTTTTATGAAAAAATAGAAGCTTTGAAAATCTACATATGCCTAAGTATAGAAGATTTTCAAAGCTTCTATTTTTTCTAAAAAAAGCGCAAAAGATGTAGGAATGGACTTTTTAGACAGACCCTAATATGAAATCTCTCCTAATTATTCTCTGTTTTTTTTGCATGAGTGTAGAAGCAAAAGCTAAAGTTTGCTTTATCGTGAACCCTATCTCGGGAGTAGGAAAGCAGAAGAAAATCAAGCGTCTGATCAAAACCCACCTCGATCAAAAGAAGTTCGACTATGAAATCCGCTATACCGACGGGCCCAAGCGCGCTATACTGATGAGCCAAGAGGCAGCAAATGAGGGTTTTTCTATCATCGTCGCTGTTGGTGGGGATGGCTCAGTCAATGAAGTCGCTCAAGGGATTATCGGTACAAATAGCGCGCTTGCCATCATTCCAACCGGTTCGGGCAATGGCCTGGCGCGAAGCTTAAATATTCCGACAGATTCCAAAAAAGCGATCCAGGTCATCAACAAGTGTGAACTCAAGTGGGTCGACACCGTCAAAATCAATGAAAATACCTACTTAGGTGTGGCGGGAGTGGGATTTGATGCTCATGTCAGTCAGGCCTTTGCAATGGCCCATAAACGAGGATTCACAGGCTATGTCAAAGCGATATTTCAAGAGCTGATGACCTACCACCCTAGAGAGTATGAGCTCTTCATCGACGGAAAGCGGGAGGTCAAACAAGCCTTTCTCATTTGTTTTGCAAATAGTACGCAATACGGAAACGATGTCTACATCGCCCCCCAAGCAAAAATTGATGATGGCTACATCGACATCTCTATTTTAAAAGAGTTTCCTCCACACGCAGCTCCCCTCGTCATTCACGATCTCTTCAACAAAAAAATTGAAACTTCGAAATATTTTGAAACGATCCGATGCCAAGAGGTGGTTGTCACCTACCCTTCGCAGATCCATGTCGATGGAGAACCGATGCGATGCAAGGGTGACATTTTCATGCGCGTCCTCCCTTCATCTCTGAAGATTTTATCTCCATAAGTCTATAGTACTGTGAGTCGTACACTTTACTATAAGCAGACACCATCAGCAGTTCGAGAGAGTAGAAAAAAAATATTATGGGACTGCTCTCGAAAGTCGCTCTTTGCAGATTTTGTAGCGGTTTCTGAGAAAAATCGAAAGAGTTGAAAATCTACATAACCTCACGTATAGGAGATTTGCAAAAATTTTGATTTTGCCAAAAAAAGTGCAAAATGTGTGAGGATGGAATTTCTTAAGCAGTCCCATTATGCCTTCCTACGTTTTTTACCTGTTTCAGCTCGAAGAGAACCTTTTTTAGGAAGCGCCACTACCTCTTTTGCGGTAGCTAACTCTTGACTCTTTTTCTCCTGTTCAACTTTTACTTTTCTACGACTGACGTCTTTTTTCTTAGACGCTTCTAAAGCTTGCTTCTTTATAGCAATGTCCAACGCACACTTGTAATAATAATTGGAAGCATTATCTGATCCTAAAACCGAAGTAAGATCTCCTAACCTAATGTACTTTAGAACATTCGGTTCATCCTCTGAAGTGACCTCTCGATGCCTAATAGAATAGAGGTATTTTAAAGTCGTTTTTGAAAACGAGGAATTTGTATAATAAGGATTATCATAACAAGCTGATAATAGATCATTATTTTCTTTTTTCGGTTCTATAACCTTGAAGGCAGCTGCTAATGCTCTGTCTCTTAGAGAACGACTTTCCGATGCATCAATATCAATATTTTTTCTACAGTAAAAAATCATTGAATGGCTCATCAATGAATAATTCCTAGTACAAGGGCAACTTGAACGTAACATTGTAATCCTCCGCATATCAGTTAAAAAAAACAATGCCTTACTAGACGGTTGATCAATAGTTTTACTTTTTCCTAGCTTTGATTAAAACAATAATATTTAGAATAGCGTCGGGCAGCAGGAAAAACCCCTTCCATTTTGCTCTCTGTCTATGGCATAATTTTTCGTAAAAAATTGTCTTTATGGAATCAAAACGGTACCGCGTCATTACATTAGGCTGTCGTACGAATCAGTACGAATCCCAAGCTTACGTCGATCAGCTAAAAGCTAAGGGCTATAGTAAAGCCAGCGATGGGGAAAAAGCAGAGGTCTGTATCGTCAACACCTGCACGGTGACTGAGTCTGCTGATAAACGGAGTCGCTACCAGATCCGAAAGCTCGCTAGAGAATATGCTCCTAAGCACCTGATTATCACTGGGTGTTTGGCAGAGCGGGACGCTGTGGGGCTTAAGAATATTCCTGGTGTCACTAATGTTGTTTCTAATACCGAAAAAACTGAGCTTTTGGAAAAAGTCTTCCCTGAAGAGAACTGGCCCGAGTTTAAAATTGAAAACTTCGAAGCCCATACACGCGCCTTTGTGAAGATTCAGGATGGATGTAACTCCTACTGCAGCTACTGCGTGATCCCCTTTGTTCGTGGGCGCTCCCGTTCGAGAAGCATTGAAGAAATTGTCAAAGAAGTTGAAGGGCTGGTTACACAAGGCTATAAGGAAGTCGTGCTCACAGGGATCAATATTGGCGACTTCGATGGGGGGAATGAAACACCAGGAGCACTGAGCAAGCTCGTAAGAGTTCTCGACGTGCTTGAAGGGCTCAGCCGGATTCGCATCTCATCAATTGACCCAGATGAAGTGGATGACGAACTTCTCGATGCAGTGATCTCAGGAAAGAAAACGTGCCATTCCATGCATATCGTTTTGCAAGCGGGCTCAAACCTTACACTGAAGCGGATGCGACGCAAATATACAAAACAAGACTTCCTAAAAACGACAAAACGCCTACTAGAAGCTAGCCCAACATTTACATTTACGACTGATATTATTGTCGGCTTTCCAGGAGAGACGGAAGAAGAATTTGAAGAGACACTAAACCTCGTTAAAGAGACGCAGTTTGCAAAGGTTCATATGTTTCCCTACAGTGATCGCCCTAAAACTCGCGCTTCCAGGATGCCAAATAAGGTTCCCCTCTCGATTATTCATGAGAGAAAAGAGCGCCTCCTAAAAATTGCAGAAGATGTCGCCCTCAAAAAGCGGGATCCCTACATTGGAAGTGAGGTCGAGGTCCTTCTCGAGTCAGAGGAAAAAATGCACCCCGGATTCCTCATGGGACATACGACCAACTTTCTTCCTGTTCTGGTGCCAAAAGAGGGGCTCCGCTCCAACGATATTGTCACCGTAAAATGTCATAGTAATTCTAACGAGGGACTCATTGCTCATGTCCATTAAAATCCAAGATCACTACCGCCCTTATACGCAACTTCCAGGGACATCTGTAATGCTCCCAAGCTCTTCTTGGTATATTACTGCATATCCAACGCGATTTGAGCTGAAGAGTATCGATCCAAGCTCCGCATCAGCATCGGTTTGTATAGAGCTTGTCAATGTTGGCCCCGTTCGTGGATTTACTGTGATGCAAAACTTAGATCGAGGTTGGGTACGTATCTCAGGACATTCAGAGAAAGGGTACCTGTCCTACCGCATTCTCGCATCAGGGCATGAAGTCATTCTGTTCATGGAGCGATGCCCCAATGAAGGTGTGACCTTTAAATGGAATAACACTATTGAGACACTCAAAAGAAAAGAAGAGTGTATTTTCCCTATCACTTACCCCTCCTTTAATCATCACTGCCCTGAAAAGATCCACTTTGGATGTCACAAAGCTCAAAATTGGCCCCTCTTAAAAAATCGCCTGACACTTGCTGAAGTGTTACCACTCTACTTCGAAATTGGAAAGAACATGACACCTTCACTAGTCGAACCGGGAGGAACTATGATGCTTCTCTATAAATGTCTGAACTTAGTTGAAGAAAAAAACCGCGTGATGATTGGAGCTGCAATTTTAGATCTATTCCGGGCGAGCTTTGATGGCATCTTCGTCCCGCGTCTTGAGGATCATGACTACCTGGGATTGATCGATAGTGCTCCTGACGAAACGTTTTCTTCAATAGCACTTCTCAGCGAAGGAGCTGCAATGATTCGCTCTCTTTTCATCCAGCTTGTAGAGGATACTCTTTACCTCCTCCCCTGTTTACCCGTGGAATTGCATGCAGGGCGCTTTTGTAAAATTCAGGCAAGCAATAGTCTCTCTCTAGATATTGAATGGTCAAAGAAGATGCTTCGACGCGTTGCCCTGCATTGTCATGAGGATCAAACCATCCGTCTCAAGCTCCCACCTGACACCCAATCCTTCCGTATTTCACCACACAGATCAAAACAGCAGGGGAAAAAGCATCTTGCTACCGAACCTCTCGTTCTCAGCAAAGGACAAAGCTATCTGCTCGACAGATTTCAGAAGTAGGGAAATTCAGTAGACTGGGCGATCAAATAGACCTTGTTCCCATAGAGAAACATAAGAAACACCTCCTAGAATCAAGTGGTCGTCAAAGCGAATGCCCACCATTTGACTCGTCATCTCAAGGGCTTTTGTGACCCTGAGGTCCACTTTCGAAGGGGTAGGATCTCCACTGGGATGAGTATGCACCAAGATGAAGCTATATGCTGCATGCAAAATCGCTGGACGCAAGATCTCTCTGGGGTGCGCCTGGACTTCAGTTAATGAGCCAACCGCCACAATTTCATGGTGATAGATCGCCCCTCGACAATCGCGAAGCATGATCATGAGCTCTTCCTTCTTTTTTTGTCCGACATAGGTCTTTGCAAAAGTATAGGCTTCATCTGGGGAGTTAAGTGGATACTTAGCTTTTCCCACTTTTTTCGGCCAGCGGCGTACAAGTGTGAAAAGCGCCTGAAGCTGCACCGCTTTGACGGGTCCAATCCCTTTGATCGCCATTAGCTCTTCCCGTGAAGCTTCAGCCAGTCGATCAATACTCCCAAATGTAGCCAAAAGCGATTGTGCCAATGTAAGCGCCGATCCCCCAATATGACCTCCTCCTAAGCAAATGGCAAGAAGCTCCGATAAGGATAGAGCATCGGGTCCACTATTAATCAATCTCTCTCTCGGTCTCTCTTCTTTTGGGAGGGATGAGAGCTTCATGACTTCGGCCCCACAATGTAGGGATCGACTTTATGCATCAGCTCTGTAGGAATCTCAACTTCAAGAAGCAGATCGTTCTCGTCGTAGTCGCGATCGATCACTCTTCCCACTTCCATCAGTTGACTCACAAGCGCATACTCACTCTGCGGAATGCGGAGCTTGACCACCGCCCGCAGCTCTTTGAGCACATCGCTCATCACCTTCATCAGGTCATCAAAACCTTCTTGGTTTTTCGCTGAGATGGGAACCACACGAGGGTACTTTAACTTAAACCGAGTGATTATTTGCCGGTTTTCCAAGAGATCTACTTTATTGAGGACTGTAATCATCGGCTTATCTTTTACCCCAAGCTCTTCTAATATTTCGTACGTCGATTCTGCATGCTCTTCAGCAAGGGGGTGATTGACATCAATCAAGTGAATCAAGATATCGGTGTGGATCACCTCTTCTAGTGTGCTTTTAAAGGCAACAACAAGCGTGTGGGGAATTTTTCGGATAAATCCTACCGTATCGACCAAGAGAATTTCTTGGTGATTGGGCAAAACATACTTTCTAGACTTGGTGTCGAGCGTAGCAAATAACTTATCTTCCACAAGAACTTCTGCGTCGGTGAGCGCATTGAGAAGTGTTGACTTCCCAACGTTCGTGTATCCCACAATCCCAAAAGTTGGAATTCCTGAGCGCTCACGTGCACTCCTCTTAGTTTCTCTATGGCGCCTGACATCTTCAATCTCCCGGTTTAAGTCCCGAATCCGCTTTCGTACAAGACGTCGATCGATCTCAATTTGCCTTTCCCCTTCCCCTTTTAGGAATCCCTTACCCCCAGAAGTCTGTCTGGACAAGTGAGTCCAAAGTCGTTTCAGTCTTGGCAAGAGGTAGTGGCTCCGTGCAAGCTCGACTTGGAGTTTTGCCTCTTTTGTTTGGGCGTGCTTTACAAAGATCTCTAAAATCAGCTCAGTTCGGTCGATAATCGGCTTCTTAAAAAGGCGCTCCAAATTCTTTTGCTGACTCGGCCTGATCTCTTCATCGAAAATGATAACATCGGCACCGAGTTCCTGGCTTACCTCTATGAGCTCTTCAATCTTTCCCTTCCCGAGATAGGTGCGTGAGTCAATCTTGCGAATGGCTGAAGGCGCTTTCCCTACCACTTCTAAACCATAGGTTTTAGCAAGAGAGCCAAGCTCATCGAGATGCTCCTCACAAAGTGAAAGTTCAGAAGCTCTTACATAAGTTCCCACTAGAAATGCCGTGTCTAAACGGCTGATATCATGACGCTCATCTTCATAGAGCTTCTCTTCCCCTTTATCCACAACACACCTCGATTTCTAAACCATCATAAGCAAGCTCAATCGACTCTGGCAAGTTTGTGTTCACCTCTTCATGATCCATTTCGTGAGAAATATGGGTCAGGTAAACTTTTTTTGCCCCAGACTTTTTCGCAAAAGCAATGCCCTCTTCAAGACTCAAATGCGCCCTCGAATTTTTGATAGGACGTCCCGTTGTCACCAAGGTCTCTAACCCTTTTAAATGCTCAAAAATTTCCTCATCGAAGTCTTTGATATCGGTTACATATGCAAAGCTTCCAAACCGGAACCCATTCACCCCCATTCCCAGCTGCTGATAGGTGAAATAATCGACTTTGAGCCCCTCAAAAACTGTACTGCCCGACAGCCCCTTTAACTGCCAAAACTCTAGTTCTGCTGCTACCGCTTGATTATTGCGATATTCCGAAAGCAGATAAGGGTAGCGACGCTCCAGCTCACCATAAGTTTCTTCAGAAACAAGGCAGGGGATGGCTTTACCGCCCTTGAGTGAAAAAATGCGGAGTTCATCAATCCCAGCAATGTGATCGTAATGGGTATGCGTCATGAGCACGCCATCAACTGCACTGATTTTGTGCTGAAGCGCTTGAGCTCTAAAGTCTGGGCCTACATCAACTAAAAGTGTTTTTCCTTCTACTTTTAGCAAGATGGAGGATCTTAGGCGGTGATTATATGGAGAAGTGGATTGACATACTGCACATGTACACCCCACAACGGGAACACCAAACGAGCCCCCAGTTCCCAAAAATAGCACTTTCCCTTTCATCGCTTTAGAAGAACCTCCTTTGGAAGGGCTGCTTCACAATTTTCCATCATAGCAAGAACAAGTTTCTTTCCCAAGTATGCATGATAAAGAAGTCCTCTTGACCCCATTCCTGTGATGAGCCAAGTGCGCTCATCTAACTTTCCTAAAGAGGGGTGATAACTCTTTTTCGACGCCACACGCATCCCTGCAAAACATCCCTTAACCTCCCACTCAAACTGGGAGGGAAGAAAACGGTCCACTTGCGAAAAGATGATCTCTTCCGCTTTTTCCCGGCATGGATTCTCATCACTAAAGTGGTGCTCATAGGTTGATCCAACAACGCACTCTTTAATAGATTCACTCTTCGCAATATACCCTTTTCCAATCACACTTCTTTCAAGTTTCAACTGCTCTGGAGTAGAGCACTTTAAAATTTGCCCCTTATTACAATTAAAATAAGGACAAAGTGCATCCCACTCACTAATCCCACTTCCAGCAGCAATAACTACCTGATCATAGTCTCTAAACTTATCTAGTCGCACTTTTTTGCGAATAAACTCTCCCCCTCTCTCTTGAACCAAACTCCATAGACCTTTTAGATAGGAAAGTGAGTGAACCGTTACCCCTGATCGAATGAGAATTGCAGGAAAGTCAATATCAGAATCAACCTCTTTTTTGCACCTTTCGATATTCCACCACTCGATATCATCCGACTCAGAGGCTTGAGTTCGAAAGGTTTCCTCTTGCTCCTTTGAAATGGCAAATCGGAGAATCCCATCTCCACTATAAACAGAATTTCCCCTCTTGTTCGAAACAATTTCGAGCAACTCTTTTGTCGCTGCAAGCCCCTCTTGCCCCTTCCAAGAAAGGCGCGCATGCTCGCCAGGATAGGGGTGAAGTAATCCTGAAGCAATTCCAGAAGTTCCTCCCCCGATACCCTTTTCATCATAAAGAGTCACCGTTTGCCCTTCTGCAGTTAGAAAATAGCTTACAGCAAGTCCTGAAAAGCCCGCTCCAATGACTGCTACTCTACTCATGTGGGAGCATTCTTTTTGGTCAGTTGGTAGCCTTCTACGGCAACATTAAAGAAAAAGAGAAGAGGAGGGCAAAGCAACGCACAAAAGGGGACCATAATGAAGAACCACTGTACCGCAACCGCTATACTGTCAGTCGCAACAGCAAAATGCAGTCCTGTAATGAAAGCTGCAAGAGAGAGAATTCCTATCGCAAATAGGAGGGGAATGAGCCCTATAAAAAAGAGAGTTAAATTCGACAAAATATGATTCAAAAAACTCTGAAAAATGCTCGTTAAGAGCTTTATCTTACTTTTTTGCATAAGCGCAAGAGATGGGGTCGCAAAAAAGAGAACGAGAAGATTAAATAGTCCCAAAAGCAAGGACCCTAAAACAAGCAGGAAAGGGCCAAATGACAGCATCACACCTAAAACATTCCCGAGACCTGGAATTGCACTTAGCAAGTGAAAAATCCCCAATAGCATCCACAAAAGTAGATAGGCAAAAAGAAGCGGGAAGGTGATATAGGTAACGCCAATCAGTAGTTCCCAAGATTGAGCTAAAATCTTCCGCAAACTCACAGGAGAGTGACTCACTTCATCAAAGTACATGCGATTGAGCACAACTCCCGCAGCTAATAGAAGACCAGAGGAAAGAAAAACGGGAAGAAATGTTAAACTCATCACAACCCACTCCCCAGCGCCGATCGCAAGCGTGCGACAAAGCACGATCATCAATCCACAGACCAGGAGCACGGGAAACAAAAACAGAAACTTCTTTTTCGAAAAAGAAAACCGAAGCGCTCGATTAAATAAGATCTCAATTTCTTGCCATGTCATAATACTTTTCCTTTATAGATATAGCGAGGGCGCACGATGGGCGTTCCACGCCCTGCTCTTGCTTCAGAGCGCTCATAAACAATTTGTGTTGCGATTCCTACAGAGCGTGAAAGTCCAAATAACAATGTATAATACTCGGGATATGGAAAGCCTGCTGCGGTGAGTACCGTTCCAGATATTGCATCGACATTGGGATAGGGATTTGAGATCTTAGACTGCTCTTTAAGAACTTTTGTTCCTACTTCTCGTAGCATCAAGGCAATTTTTACCAAGGGGTGATCACTGTAATGCTCTATAGCAAAATCATACAACAATGTCGCACGGATATCCTCTTGACGCAAGACTGCATGTCCAAAGCCAAAAAGAAGGCCACGAGTATTAAGCCATCTGAGGATAAAAGACTCTACAGCATCATCATTCGCATCCGTACCTAGCTCTTCAAGCAACATTTTCGCAAACGTCAAACAATCTTGATTCGCCTTTCCATGTCTTGGACCCGATAGTGCCGACATCGATGCACTCATCGCCCCATAGAGGTCTTCTAGTCCTGAAGCTACCGCTTTGCCCACAAAGGCTGAAAGATTTCCTCCTCCATGGTCATAGTGCAAGATATTGAATAGGCGGAAGACTTCTCCTAATATTTTCTTATCGGCATGTGGCACTTGAACCATATGAGTAAAGTTTTCCATGTACCCTTTGCTCAGTTCTGGAAGTGGGGTTTCTCCCCATCCTGCATGGTGATTGATGATTGCAGCAACAAGGTGGGGAAGTTTTGCAATCAAGTTGAGCGCATCCTCTCTATAGTTCCCCTTCCCTTCTAACATCCCTAAGATAAGCAAAGCTGCAGAAAAGAGCTTCATCGGATGTCCTTGGCGCGGCAATTCTTCAATATACCTAACGACTGCTTTGGAGCAGTGCGCCCGTTTCCCCAGCTCCTCTTTGAAAGCGCTTATCTCCCCAACACTCCCCTCTCTTCCATAATATACAAGATGCAAAACCTGCTCTGGCTCCCAGTCCGCAAGTTCACCAATCCCTTTTCCCGCATAGAAAAGCCCCCTCATCGGATCGACGAAAGAGGTCGTGCAATAACCGACAGGATAACCACGCATCCCCGTCTCAAGCTGATCTTCTGTAATCTGAAACAAGACCTTTTCCAAACCGTAACCTTTTACTTTAAGAGGTGGGCAACACACTCGCGCTCTTCGAGAAGCTCCCGCTCAGTGAGTGCAATCTTTTCTTCTAAAAACGGATCAACTTCTAGCCCACCCTGAATCGAAACCTTTCCATCCGCTCCCGTCACACAGGGGAAAGAGAAAATGAGTCCCTCCTTCACCCCATAAGGATTCCCATCTGATACCACACCAGAAGAGAACCTCTTCCCATGAGGAGTCGGCGTTACAATGGAGCGCATCCCATCGATCACACCGTTCGCTGCCGATGCTGCTGAAGACTTTCCTCGTGCACTAATGACCGCTGCGCCTCTTTTTTGAACTGTCGGAATAAATGTCTCCTCTAGCCACTTCCGATCTTCAATCACTTCAGTAACCGGCCTTCCATCAATCGTCGCATTGATAAAGTCTGGAACCTGTGTTGCTGAGTGGTTCCCCCAAATGGTCACCCCATCCACAGCAGTAATATCCACTCCAGCTTTGTGTGCGAGCTGAAACCGCGCGCGATTTTGATCGAGTGTTGTCATCGCGAAGAACTGAGTGCGGGGAATGCCTGGGGCGTGATGCATCGCGATCAAGCAGTTCGTATTGCAGGGGTTTCCCACGACAAAAACAATCACCTCTTTTTTCGCTACAGAGTTCAGAGCCTCCCCTTGCGAGACAAAAATCTTTCCGTTATCGGCTAAAAGGTCTTTCCGCTCCATTCCTGGGCCGCGGGGCTTTGATCCCACAAGCAAAGCGACATCCACATCCTCGAACATCTTCAGGGGATCGCTCCCATACCTGATCTCTTTAAGAAGCTCAAACCCGCAGTCGTGGAGCTCCATCACAACACCTTCAAGCGCCCCAGTCATCGCTGGCAAATCAAGAAGGTGAAGTGCAACTGGCACATCCTTCCCAAAAATCTCCCCACTTGCGATGCGAAAAAGCAAGTTGTAAGCGATTTGTCCCGCACCTCCTGTCACTACAACACGTTTCATTGCATTGCTCATTTTTCCTTCTCACTTTTTCAAAACTTTTTAATATTTAAAGCCTATTTCAGATAATATACAAGGCCAAAACTTCAGAGGATTCTTCATGAGCTTTTTTTTCAACAGGAGCCACTCCAAGAGCGCTTTCAATTGACTTTATGGGACTGCTCTCGAAAGTCGCTCTTTGCAGATTTTGCGGCGTTTTTTGAGAAAAATTGAAAGAGTTGAAAATCTACATATACCTCACGTATAGGAGATTTGCAAAAATTTTGATTTTGCCAAAAAAGGCGAAAAATGTGTG
>JASBRR010000040.1 GCA_030149435.1 Simkaniaceae bacterium | reverse complement strand
AACCAAAAGGCTTGCAAAGCTCTTTAATAAGTTCAACGCGCAGCTGAAGAAAGAAGGGTTAGTAGCTGAGGTGTTTAGCTTTGTCGATGCCTCTCAAATCATCTCCAAAGTAAGCCTATGGGAAGATCGAGATAAAGCCATTAAAACAGGACGTGGGAAGTTTAACAATAAAACAGCCAAGAAAGTAGCAACCGATCCTCAGGCGAGGATCGGTTGTAAAGGGGCCGATAAGTTTTGGTATGGGTACAAAAGGAACGTATCGGTCTGCATGAAACAAGGATTTATTACCAAAGTTGCAGTGACACCACCAAATGTGTCTGATGGCAATGCCATCAGACACATTTGCCCAAAAGAAAGCCTCATCTTTGCCGATAAGGGTTACTGTGGCAGAGAGACGCTAAATCTCATAGAGGGCAACCAAAGCGTGAGCAAGGCAATACTCAGAAATAACATGAAAGAAAAAGACTCTAAAAGGGACCGTTGGATCTCTAAGAAACGGATGCCTTTCGAAAGGGTCTTTTCCAAACAAAGCAAAAGAGCAAGATATCGAGGGATCGCAAAAACCCAATTTCAACCCTTTATGCAAGCACTGAGTCACAATTTTAAGCGACTAATCGTTGTACGGGACACTCTTACACAGAGTTGCTGAGGGCTACCCCCTGCCCGGATTTTGCAAAAAATTGCAAAATCCGGAAGAAAAGAGGAAAAAATTAGAGATTTCTAGCTGAAATTTGTGAAAAATGGATGAGCTGGTCAATTTTTCAGAAAATCATAGATTTTTCGAACAGGCCCATAAGATATAGGTACAGCTTCTTGTATAATCACGAGGATTCATATCCTTCTTATTATGAGGGTATTGGAAAATTTTCTATTTACATTGGTCTAAGAGTCGTACTTTTCTCATGGTTTATATGAAAAAATATGCTATAATTTCTTCGAAAAGGGGTTCAAATGATTAGATCCACTCCCTTAAGCCTTAGTTTTTTTTCTCGGTTTACTGATGCAATTCGTCCAGAACGGGTTAGTAATAAACCTCCATCCCTAAATGAAGGTCTTAGCGAAGAGCAAGCGCGCGAGCATATTGCGAAGCTTCTCATACACAGCGGTGCAACAGAAAGGTCTGGCAATGAGGTTTCAATTAGGGTCGGTCGATCAATCGAAAGAGAGGGAGATTACGACAATACAAACATGGAGCGCATTTGTGCAACAATTATGTATCTCTTTATCAGCCGATTCAAAGATCCGAGTACCAACACCGAAAGCAAAAGTCATGTAATCCAAGATACCGTAACTCCTGTCATGAGCTGCGTTTACCATGACTCAAATGAAATCGCGCTAAGGACTCTTTGCCCACCCGAAATTACACTTGATACTCTGGGAAAGATTTAGCATCATCTGACGGAACTTATAGTGCTTTTAGAGGTACTACTCAATCTCAACCAGATGATATGAAAGACTTTGATAAGAGCGGTATAAGGGTGCGTTATTATCCGATTACACCACACAGCATAGATATCAATGAGTTCGATTCTTATCTTGGACAGTTGCAGTCTCTCGAAAAATTTGGATCAGACCCATCCTTCAAAAAAGTTCTGAAAAATTTGCAATTCGAGAATCGCCCTCATGTCTATCGAATAGAAGGAGAGGCAGTAGTAAGCCGTCCAATACCTTTTGAAAACATTGTGTCAATAGACGTTGTTAGTGAAAGCGGACAAAGTTACGATAGAATTGAGTCAAAGACTTTCGATCGTAGTTCAGTCAAGCGTTATATCTTTTCCAACTGGAGGTCATGGCTTAAAGAATTGGAAAAAACCAAATTACTAAGAGGAGGTAAGTAATGTTTCGTGTAAACCTGGGGTTGTTTAGTCAAGCAAGACCTCAAGCTTCAAAGATGAGCGAGTCAAGTAAAAATGAGTTGCAAAAAATCCATCAACTTTTTACTCAAATCGCACATGGTTTTAATCCTAATCAAACTCCAGAAAATGTTCTTTTATATCGTGAGGCCGTAAAATTATATGAAAGCGGTCATCATGCTTCCGCAGAGGTTGTTCTTAAAGACGCTCTTGCTCAGGCAAAAAAAGACCAATGTTCTGATGCAACAATTAGCTTGTATGAAACACAGCTAAAGAAGATCCAAGAGTTCGTAAAAAGCACGGAAAAAACGTCAAAAACGAATTGGTGGAAAGCAATGCTCCCAGCTCTAGGAGGTTCAAGTACTGTGTGTTTGGCCACTGGATACTATCTAGGCAGAAGCAGAGCAGGTTCCTTGATTGCATAGCCCCTTGCGCTAATTGACCTTTTTGCGAATGGCCGTACTGTATTCAGCCCCCTTAACTCTCCAGGGCGCTGATACTCATTCTTCTCTCCATTCACTCCCCTTTGGGTTAATCTAAGGGGTGACATTTTAAGATTGCTTCCACATGAGCAATCCAATATATTGTTTCACAATTTAGACAGGATCAATGAGTCTTCATTAGCTGTGATCGAGGTTTTGTTGATTACACAAGTCAACATCTGTGGACTGTCTACTAATTTATAAATTTGTAGACAGCTATAATCAGATTTTTCCTCAGAAATCACCCTTGTGCAAGGCTTAAGTACCTATAAAGAGTCGGCCTTGAAATCCTCAGTGTCTTACAAATTTCTTCTATCTTTATAGATTTATCCTCATGCACTCTCTTGGCTGTTTTTACCCTGGGGTCATTGGGAAGAATGGGTTTTCTTCCACCTAATTTTCCTCGAGATCTTGAAGCTGAAAGGCCAGCTCGAGTCCTTTCCTGAATAAGACGTCTTTCAAACTGGGAGAGAGATGAGAAAATATTGAAAATAAGCTCTCCGGAAGCGGTTGTTGTGTCGATAGCTCCATCGCAAATCGATTTAAAACTGATTCCTTCTTGACGAAGATCTTCAATCAGCTTAACCAAGTGAGACATGGATCTTCCTAATCTATCTAGCCTCCAAACGATCAATGTATCTCCAGTTTTTAGCTCTTTAAGACATTGATCAAGTCCTGGACGCAGTGACTTCGCTCCAGAAATTTTGTCGGTAAAAATTAATTCTTTTTGACATCCCGCAGTTAAAAGAGCGTTAATTTGAAGTTCCAAGTTTTGGTCGCCTCTGCTTACACGTGCATATCCGATAAATCGACTCATTTTTCTACTCAGTCTTATTTAACATTAATTGTAATGAGTTTATGATCTTATGTTTTATGAGATAATAATGCAAGACAACCCAACCCTTGATAAATGAAAAAACCGATATCTTCAAAAATGATGTCTTGTAAACGAACGTTTTTTGAGATAGCCCATGATCTCTGTTAAAGGGACTGCATACATCTTTTTGAAAAAGCAGCTCAGTAAGGAAGAATTGACTGCTCTCTATAGTTTGAGTCAAAAAGAGGTGAGCTTGATCGGCCAGAATGCTAATGGCAGTAGTCAAAGTCTTGCTTTTTCTATTCTTCTCAAGATGATGGAGGCGGCCTCTTGGAGAAGTTCAAAGATTCAATGACTCCAGATGAAATGTATACATCTCAATGGGCTGTGAAGTTGCCCCTATAGGTCGGGTATGCTGAGATGAGACTAATTGGTTGCTCTCTCTGGTCCACGTGCTCAACCTTGTTTTCATTAAAAATTTTACTTTACCTCTACCAAGATATGTAAAAATGAAGCTTTTTGGAAATTTTTTTTTCTGTTATCCTGGCATTATAGGTAGTCTCGAAGACGGAGGTAAGTATGGCTTCTATCCCACCTGTAAGTGGACCACAACCTAATGGTCCAAGCTCTTCCAGTAGCTCATCAGCTAGCTCTTCAACTAAGAAAGTAAATGATGTTGCTTTAGAATCCTTAGCTTCTCGTACTGGAGCGGCTGCAGCTGCATCATCCAGTAGTGATAATCAATATTCTAGTGAATTGGAGCTATTGAAAAAAAAACTTCAGAAAGTGTGGCCTGATTACATGCCTCCGGCAACGGAAGATTTAATAAGTCAATCAGGTCAGATTTTGGCCGATGTCAGAAATTCACTAGCAGAAAAAATACTACAGCAATACTCCACCGACTCTACAACGAAGAGTAGTGATGCTGGACAAATAGAGGTAGAAAAGTCAGTGACCAGTAGTATAAGAGCTTGGCAAGTTTACACAAGAAAACCTCCTGCTAATGAAAGTGTACGAGCTTGTTTTTCAGATGAAAGTATTGTAGAGCCCATGTATGCCCTCTGCTCTTCGGATTCTAAATACAGTGACTTGGCTGAGATAGCTCAAATAATGAAAGACTTAGCTGATTTAGTAGAAAGAATGAACAGGCCCTCTAGTCACTTGGGAAGTAGTGCAGATACGCCAAAATCTTCAACAGGAACCCCTGGTGGAAGAAGAGGTTCTTCAGAAGGTTCTATAGATAGCTCCAACAGTCAACTGGAAAAAGCAGCTGAATCCTACCGTACCACTAATAGCCTTTTAGCCCAAAATCAAGCGAATGGGGTCATTGATTCTGGAGCAGCAAGTAAATCTAACGCAAAAATGCTTGGTTTGTTCTATGTAACAGATGTTGTTGTTTTGGGGGAGGGAGATCATCAGGAATATGCACTTGATGCAATGATAATTGACTCCAAATTGCCTGAAACTCTCGTTCAAGCAGGTGTAAAGACTGTAGTGGCTGAGCATATTTATCCTGAGCATGTTTCTAAACTACAGGGGCCTGACTGCTCTGAGGTTGCTAAACACCTAGCTGACACTGCATTTGGCAACCCTGGGAAGGCATTTAATTACTTGCAGTTTTTAAGATCATGCGCTGCTACCGGAATTGAGGTAATAGCTGCAGATACGAAAGAAATATACCGACCAGCAGGACTGAATATAGACACTTACAATCAAACAGATAGACTTGAGGCGCTAAACGCCAATGTTGTGAAGTTGCACGAAGCCAACAAAGACAAAGGAAAAATGCTCATCATTTTAGGTGCAGCTCATTCAAATCATCTAAACGCTACAGCATCAAGAGCACAGATGGGACCTAACAAGCCTAATTATCGAACACCCGGTGTTACAGATGTCATTCCTGAGGCGCAGGAGTTAATCGTTGTAAAAAAGAGGTCTGCAGAAGAAATATCTGGCAGAATACCACTGCAGAGCATTCGGGATGGAATGGTCTTTCAGGTAGAAATTTAGGAGGTAGCTTTGACAAGTCCAATCTCAAACTCATCCACCGCAAACACACAAATGTCTGAAGAGAAAAAGAAGGTCTCTTGGGGCAACAACACTGTTGTAATCGTTGAGCCTTCATATCATGTCCCGAAGGATTGTTCCAAAACAAATGAAGCATATTTAGTACAGCTAATGGATGCAAGAGCCGAATTAAAGCGAGCTTTATCACAACCTAAGTCTGGTGCAAAAAAGGCACATGTTATTACAGTTCTTAGCAATATCATTTCCTCTACAGAAGGTGTCTCAGACCCTATTGCTCGAACAATTTATCAAGTTTCACATGTACTGTTAGCTAGAGCCTACTTTGGAATGTTTTATGGGGCATACTTAGAAGAAATGAAGGTGATTGAGGCTGACCCAGAAATGAAAAAAAAACATGATCATTGGCAAGAATTGCTCTCAGCAGATTCCATTTTTGCATAGTCCTAACCTAATGGGAAAAGGGCAACAGCTGACGCCCAAATCCTCATCGGCAGATAGTCGTATCGACTGAGTAATTTCTTAATAATTGAGATAGCTAGTCCTTTTGCATTCAAGTCTTTTTTATCAATTTTTTTGTGGATGGTTTTTCCCCGATAAAACCGTCCGCTAGCTGGTTATTTTTTTGTTTCAGATAATGTATTGAGCTCGGCTTCAATTTCTTCTACAGTAGAGAGGCTAGACTTGAGTTCTTTCAGAGATCTCAAGACCGCCGTATTTCGACTTCCAATTGTAATAAGTCGGTCTTGAGATGTTATGCCTTCGGCATAACTCATCGACCTTTCCTCCTCACTCTACTGATTAAGCAAGTTTTTTCTGTAAAATTTGAGATTCTTCCCTTCTTTTTTGGTGAGATAATTTTCGATCATTTTGATGCCTTGCTTTAAACCTAGAAAATAACCTAGTAGTTAAAGAAAGTCAAGGATTACTAGGTTCATGATCATCTTCGTTAAATATGGTTACCCTGATTTTCACCAAGAGGTGTTTTCTTGACGCTTATCCATAGAAAAATGGGCAACAAGTGTTGCCCATTTATTTTTGGCCGGTATATCAGATTGGAAGGCAACACCATTTGTCGCACATCTTGTGCAGCAATAAACAACCCCGTGGCAAGCCACGGGGTATTTAATTAGAATAGCCGAAGCTGTTCGTAATCCTCAGCATGACCTTGGTTTTTAACATACCGTTTTACTACTTCCCAACCCCCTCTTTCTCCTACTGTCGCCGCATAATGGGACTGCTCTCGAAAGTCGCTAAGTATGTCACAGGGATTGAGCTCACAATCGATGGGGGCATTCTCGCTGGCAGCGCCTCCTCTCCAAAAAAGTCTGATTCATAACAAATACTTTACTGAGGATTTCTCTCTAGTCATTTATCCTGGGTTATGTAATAATTTCCTCACATACGAGTTTCTATTACTCTTGCTAAATCGACACCATGCGTTTGAATAAGAGTGAGCCGGAATGCTGTAAGGTCAGCGAATACCGGAATAAAGGCTCTTTTAAAAAAACAAATGCAAAGGAAAAACAATGGCACAAGGCAAAGTTAAATGGTTCAACTCAACTAAAGGATATGGCTTTATTTCTCCTGAAGATGGTTCAAAAGATGTTTTTGTTCACATCAGCGCAGTAGAAAGAGCGGGTCTTTCTGGACTCGATGACGGTCAATCAGTCTCTTTTGATGTTGAAGAGCACAAAGGACGTCAGTCTGCAACGAACCTAAAGCTGCAAGACGCTTAATTCCGAAAAGAATAAAGATCCCTTAACCCCTTTCAAAGCAGATGATTGTTTTGCACTTGTCTGCGCCTAGGAAAAATATGACAACTTTTAGTTCGATGGAGCTTCCTGAAGCTCTAATGGATGCTTTGCATCACATGCAATTCAGCGAGGCAACGCCAATTCAAGCTGAAGCCATCCCTCCTGCTTTGGAGGGAAAAGACATCCTAGGCTCTGCTCAGACAGGGACGGGGAAGACGGGAGCCTTTGGAATTCCTCTGGTTACAAAGTTGCTCAACAACCCTCAGAGCTCTGCTCTAGTTGTAACGCCTACTCGTGAGCTTGCTATGCAGGTGATGAATGCACTCCAGAAAATGCTTGGAAAGAAATCGAACATCAAGTCTGTTCTACTCATTGGTGGTGAGCCGATGCCGAAGCAGCTTAGAGAGCTACGGAAACGCCCTAGAGTGATTGTGGGAACACCTGGTCGTATTAATGATCACCTGCAACGGGGCAGCTTGATCCTTTCAAAGACTGACTTCCTCGTCCTAGACGAAGCGGACCGTATGCTCGATATGGGCTTCACTGTCCAAATCGAACACATCATGAAGTATATGGCTGTTCGCAGGCAGACACTTCTGTTTTCTGCAACACTTCCAAAAAGCATTGTTCGCATTGCAGAGAAGTATATGCACTCTCCTGTTCGCGTCGCGGTGAGCGCCCCTTCAGCACCTGCCGAAAATGTGAAGCAAGACATTCTTCGCATCAAAGAGGCAGAGAAATATGACCACCTCCTTTCTCAGCTCGATGAACGAGCAGGATCCATTATTATCTTTATGAGAACCAAGTTCTCCACGGAGAAAATGGCAACCAGGCTCAATAAGGAAGGACATACAGCCCAGGCGATTCATGGAGATCTGCGTCAGAACAAGCGCGCACGTGTGATTGCTTCCTTTAGGAATCAAAAGCACCGCATTCTCGTTGCAACAGATGTTGCAGCTCGTGGACTCGACATCCCGCATATTGAACATGTCATCAACTACGACCTTCCCGAGTGCCCTGAGGACTACATTCACCGCATTGGAAGAACCGCAAGAGCTGGAGCAGAAGGGTCAGCGCTCAACCTGATCTCCCCCAATGATAAGAGTAAGTGGCATGCGATTGACAGGCTCCTCAACCCCGGCGCACACCCTGAGCCAAGAGCTCCTCAGAATCGCAAAAAGCCCTTCAAAAAAATCCGCAGAAAGAACGCGTCTCCGTTCCAAAAGCGCCGCAAGCAAAACAGGCGCCCCGGCCCAAAAAAAGCAAGAAAGTAAGTCCGTCGATTAAGCATGGTTAACTCCATGCTTTCTGGTCGATTTTAATGCGCTTTTCCCTGCTTCTATGTCCATGAGTAATATGCACATGCGCCTTTGCAATTCCAAAGGTCTTAGCTAGAAGCGCGATCACAGCCTCATTGGCTTTTCCACATTCTGGAGCAACGGTGACATGAACCCTATAGAGAACTGTCCCATCTTCTTTGACCTCCTTTTTTACCCTTTCAGATTTCGCCTTTGGTGTAACCTTAACATCAAGTATCTCCGGAGGATTATTGAAATCGAATAGATCTAGCGTCATAAAATAGAATATCAAAGGGGACTGCTCTCGAAAGTCGCTCTTTGCAGATTTTGCGGCGTTTTTTGAGAAAAATTGAAAGAGTTGAAAATCTACATAACCTCACGTATAGGAGAGTTGCAAAAATTTTGATTTTGCCAATAAAAGCGAAAAATGTGTGAGGATGGAATTTCTTAAGCAGTCCCCAAAGATAAAATTACGGAGGAGGTGGGATTCGAACCCACGATACGTTTTCACGCATACACGCTTTCCAAGCGTGCTCCTTAAGCCACTCGGACACTCCTCCAAACGCCATCAAGGTTAGAGGAGTTGAAGATATTCTACAACCCCTGCACAAATTCAGTGATTGCAAAAGGATGTGAATTCGGATAAAATCTAGAGTCATGAAAAAGTTTTTTGTCATATTGCCATTGTTCGCGCTTACCTTGTTTGGATGTAGTGGCAAAACCAAAGAAAAGTCAGAGCTTTTCCTTGTTGTCGTCAGTATTCCTCCCTACATTGAAATGGTTAAGGCAATTGCAGGCGAAACTTTGCGTGTTGAAGCGGCGATACCGGCAACCTACAACATCCATACATCTGAAGCCACTCCGCGAATGGTCGAAACCATTCAACGGGCCAATCTTTGGATTGGAATTGGAGAAGCATACGAGAAAAAGATTTTAACCTCGCTCAGAGAGTCTGGCAGCGAAACGAAGGTCTTAGAGCTTTATCAGCATATTCCCCTACTTACCTTTGCAGACGATACGCAAGGGTTAAATGTGTGTGGTCATGACCACGGCCTTGTAGATGAGGGAAAAGATCTCCACTTTTGGATGAGCCCCAAACGCCTTGGCAAACAGGCACAGCTCATTTCTGCATCGCTAATTGCCCTAAACCCAGGTGAAGAGAGTGAGTACCAAAAAAATCTCCAAGCCTACATAGAAAAAGTCGATGCGTTAGACAAACAGATTGAGAAAATGCTCACACCTTATAAAGGGCATGCAGTCATTACATCACATGCAGCACTTGGTTACTTTTGTCATGATTACGGGCTCAACCAAATTGCCATTGAATGTGAAGGAAAGAGCCCCCTACCGCAAACAATAGACCGCCTTGTTGGTGAAGCAAAGGATGCGAAGGCGACAACTGTTTTCGTCTTCCCAGGCCATGACAATAAAGGCGCTGTGATGGTTGCAGAGCAACTAGGATTACAAAAATATGAGATCAACCCGCTCGATGAAAACCTCCTACATACTCTCGAAGAGCTTGCGGGTGATATTGCATTGGGCGCAATGGATAAAAACTCCCGACATTCATGACAGCAGTTAAGTTTCAAAACGTCTCCTTTTCCTATGAGAAAGCTCCCATCCTTAATGGGGCAAGTTTTAGCATAAACGAAGGAGAGCTTGTTGCGCTTATTGGCCCTAACGGAGGAGGAAAAACAACAGCGTTGAAACTCATTCTCGGCTTTTTATCTCCTAAATGTGGTCAAGTTGAAGTGTTAAACTCCTCTCCCAAACGGGCGCGCACAAGAATGGGGTATGTCCCGCAGATCAACGCTTACGATAAAGCCTTTCCGATTTCTGTTCTCGAAGTGGTTTTATCCGGAGTTGTATCAAAAGTGCGTTGGTTTGGAACCATTCCAAAAGAGGAAAAGGTCAAAGCCATGAAGCTCTTAGAACAATTAGGATTAGAAGGTCTTTCGGAACGCCCTTTTGGGTCCATATCTGGAGGACAAGCCCAAAAAACACTCATTGCACGCGCGCTGATTTCAGATCCCAACCTTTTACTTCTGGATGAGCCGACGGCAAATGTCGATGCCGAGTCAGAAGAAGCGATTTTTTCATTCCTAAGCAGTTTACAAGGGAAAAAAAGCGTTCTGATTGTGACTCACAATTTTGATGCGATTATGAAGCACACAAAGCGGGTGCTCTGTTTCCAAAAAGAGGTCGCTTCCATTGAATCTCATGCCGTCTGCGAACACTTTTCCCTAGGTATGTACCACCAACCCAAAGGATCAAAAGAATGAGTATCCCGATCCTTGCAACTCTCACCACAGCCTTTTTCTCGAGCTACTTTATCCGGATGGCACTCTTTGCCGGAATCAGCGCTTCGATTTCGAGTGGCATTATCGGATCCTATGTGGTCGTGAAACGAATTGTCTTTATCAGTGGGAGCATCGCGCACTCCATTCTTGGGGGCTTGGGTATTGCTCTCTTTTTGAGGCGGAGCTATGGATGGGAATGGCTCGAACCTCTTTATGGAGCGCTCGTCTCTGCTATTCTCTCTGCATGGCTCATCGGGTGGATTCGCCTCAACTACAAGCAGCGCGAAGACACTGTCATCGCCTCTCTTTGGGCCTTTGGCATGGCGCTTGGCGTCATCTTTATTTCCCTAACACCTGGCTATAATGCCGAACTCATGAACTACCTATTTGGGAATATTTTATGGGCAAGCCGCAGCGATATCTACATGCTTCTCGCGCTCGATGTGATTGTGGTCATCACGACCGTCCTTTTCCACCGCCGCTTTTTAGCCATTTGTTTTGATGAAGAGCAAGCGCAGCTTCAGGGGCAACCTGTTAAGCTCCTCTATTTTGTCCTACTATCACTTGTGGCCATTACCGTCGTTCTACTGATTCAAGCGGTCGGTGCCATTCTTGTGATCGCCATTTTATCCCTTCCGGCAGCGATAGCCAATACCTATACTAAAAGGCTTTCAAAAATGATGACACTCGCAGCAGTCCTCGCCATGGGGATCGCGATCCTAGGCATTACCCTCTCTTATTATTTGAATTGGCCTCCAGGGGCCACAATGGCACTCACCGCCACCTCTCTCTATCTACTCAATTTGAGCGCCAAAAGAGCCAGGCAAGCATAAAAATCATTTTAAATTGACATCTCCTCCTTTATAGGTTATTATTTTCGTTTCCCCTCTTTAATGAATATTTATAAGTGATTGCGGAGGTAAAATGTACGCCATTATAGCAACAGGCGGCAAGCAGTATCGAGTAGAAAAGGGTGATGTCATTGAGGTTGAACTCTTAGACAATTCCAAAGGGAATGTAGAGTTCAAGGACGTTCTATTCTTCAATGATGGAACGGCCACAATGGTTGGTGCACCTCATCTTAACGAGTGCCTTGTCAAGGGTGAAATTCTAGGAGAAGTTAAAGGACCAAAGGTCTTTTCTTTTAGATATAAAAGAAGAAAAAGCTACCATCGAAAAGTGGGTCATCGCCAAAGATATGCACAGGTGAAGATCACAGAAATCGCAAAGACAAAGTAAAGGAGATTGACACATGTCCCATAAGAAAGGTCAAGGTTCCAGTCGTAACGGACGCGATTCGAATGCACAACGACTTGGACTTAAACGTACACATGGTCAATTTGTGACTGCAGGAAGTATCCTAATTCGCCAGAGAGGCACAAAGTGGCATCCTGCAAAGAACGTCAAGCGCGGTAAGGATGACACTCTTTTTGCATTGATTGATGGCATTGTCCACTTTCAAAAAAGCAAAAAAACAACGGTCTCTGTTTTACCTCAGTAGTCACATACTTTGGTAGACAGGCATTTGGGAGGGGGAAGGACCAAAGATGTTTACAGATCAGATCAGAGTCAAGCTAGCAGCCGGCAACGGCGGCAATGGGGTCATTGCTTGGAGAAGGCAAAAGTATATCCCTAAAGGGGGACCCTATGGTGGTAACGGCGGTCGCGGTGGCTCTGTCATTTTAAAGAGTGATGCAGAGGTCCTCTCTCTTGATGCCTATAGAAATCGCAGAAATATCAGCGCAGAAAATGGGCAGCAAGGAGGAAGCAATAACAAGCAAGGGCGAAACGGCAGAGATCTCATTCTGAAAATCCCCTGCGGAACTATTGCCCGCGACGCCGAAACAGGCGCTATCCTCTATGACTTTACAGAAGATGGCGAAGAACTTCGCCTCTGCACGGGAGGAAAAGGAGGCAAAGGGAACACCTTCTTTAAAACACCCACCAATCAAGCCCCTGCAAAATGCACCCCAGGTCTTCCAGGAGAAGCGCGCGCAGTCGAACTCGAGCTCAAACTTATCGCTGATGTCGGATTTCTCGGCTTCCCCAATGCCGGTAAATCTAGCCTTTTATCAAGCCTCTCTGCGACAGAAGTCAAAACCGCCCCCTACCCTTTTACGACGCTCAAACCCAACCTAAGCTACATAGAGTTCGACGATTACTCGCGGATCTACTTAGCAGATATCCCTGGAATTATTGAAAATGCCCACCTCAACCGCGGTCTCGGCCTCTCTTTTTTGAAACATATTGAGAGATGCCCAGTGCTCGTCTACCTCATCGATATCTCGGGCATTGATGGGCGCGACCCCTTTGAAGATTTCATGACGCTCCGTCGAGAAGTGGAAGCCTACTCGAAGGAAATCTTGAATAAGCCTTACATGGTTGTCCTCAATAAAATTGATACCGATACAGCAGCTGAAAACCTCATCAGCTTCAAAGAGAGATACTCGGGTGATCAAGCCTCTCTAATCGAAATTTCTGCCCTAGAGAAAACAGGGCTAGAGACTTTCATCTCCAATATGAAAGATCTTGTCAATCCCCTTCCTGTCTAATTATAGACAACTAATTAATTAATGTAATATTGATTGAGTTAATGAAATCGATATTATTTATTGCTTTAATTTTATTTCAATATTATATTGTTGGAAACCCTGTCGATCTTCAAGTCATTGAAGGGGTGGCTCGCCCGCACTCTAAAAGCACACAAGGTGAGCTTATCCTCGATGTGAGTGACCGTGCAATTCTCCACTGGAAGGACTTTTCGATTGGGAGGGGCGAAAAGGTGCAGTT
This sequence comes from Simkaniaceae bacterium, assembly GCA_030149435.1. Lineage (GTDB taxonomy): Bacteria > Chlamydiota > Chlamydiia > Chlamydiales > Simkaniaceae > JASBRR01. Next base: position 25,034 of record JASBRR010000040.1, on the reverse strand, counting down.
CATCCTTCCAGGGAGTGAATCTGCTGTACTCAATCGCGTCGTGGGCTCCCACAAGAGTTTAATCGAGGGATGCCTCGAGTCCAATGGCCATGTCCTTTTGATCAACCCTCACGGGATCTTGATTGGACCAAAAGGTCAAATCGATACAGCAAGCCTGATTGCAACCTCCCTCGATTTGGACAATCGCCAATTCCTTGAAGGGAATGAGTGGACGTTTGCAGGTAATGGCGCGGGTGGCATTGTTAACTGTGGAACGATTCGCTCACCCTATGGTGGCGTCTCTTTGTTTGGCCGCTTTATTCATAACGAAGGGAAAATTGAAGGTTCTACAAGTCTCGTAAGTGGGCAAGAGGTCTTATTAAAACTTGAGGGAAATAAGCAAACACTGATACGCACCAATGAGTCCCCCCAAACGATTCAAGTTGCCCTAATAAACGGGAAAAGCCCCTACGAATATGCGATCAAAAACTCTGGGGAAATCGACGCTCTTTCTCTAAGCAATGAAAATGGGCGTGTCACTCTCCGCTCTACAGAAGATGTCAGGGTAACAGGCGCAATCTATGGCAACAGCGAGCTGCAAGGAAAAGTGGTGCAGGTCGACGGCGCAATTGAAGCTCCTTCAGGAGAGGTGAAACTCATGAGTTCGAAGTTCACCGATATCACAGAAAAAGGAAGGCTCAACCTCCGTGGAAAAGGGAACAGCAAAGGGGGAAATGCTCTCATCTATTCTGATGAGTCGCTCCTCTTTGCGGGAACTGCAGATATTCGAGGGGGCCCACTAGGTGGAGATGGAGGAACCCTAGACCTTTCCGGCTTGCAAAGCTTAGAGCATACAGGAGAAATCTTGCGCTCCTCAATCGATGGAACTCCAGGCACACTGACCTTTGATCCCGATGCGAAGCTTACGATTAGCCAATCCCCAAGCTATCACCAACAGTTCGATGGCATGACCCATAAGCCGCTAAAGCAAATGGTAAATATCAATATCGACACTCTGCTCAATGAAATTGAAAAAGGACCTGTCACAGTCCTCACCAACTACAATGGATACGATCACGAACTCGGAGGGATTGAGCTTTCAGCCGATGTTTTCCATTCATATGATAGCCCTTATCCACTCACCCTTCGCTCAAGCGGACCCTCTGGTATTGAAGTACTTGGCACGCTCATGAATAAAGGAAATGGTTCGATTAAGCTAGAATCGACCCGCGGGAACATTACCCATCGAGGAAAGCTTGAAACTGCTGGGGATCTCTCAATGGATTCAGCAGCACGAATCACCCTTGAAGGTACACCGAAACAAAAAGCCACAGCGCTTGTTCGAGATCGGGGAAACCTAGAACTGAAAAGTGCGACAGAGATTGAAATGACTCAAGCAAAGCTCATCACACAAGACGGAGATCTCTTCATCGGTGCAGGCGGTCCAATCTCTCTAAAAAAAGGAACAGAACTCATGAATTTTGGACGTGGCGCCATCTCCTTCACTGGATCTGCAGGACGTCCCATCGAATCCCTACATCTGGACCGGGCAAACATCCTCACTTCTATCCGTTCGGGTCCCATCACAGTAGAGCCTATTGCAAGGGATATACAAATCAATGGAGCAACAATTCAAGGGGGAACTGGTGGCATCCGTATTCAATATGTCGGAGGGGATTTGAAAATAACAGGCACATCTTCCCCAGCAAAGATTTCATCAGAGTCCAACCTCGATATCCACACTAAAGGAGATATCCATATCGATGCCGATCAAACGCAAGCTTCTTTGAGTTCCAAGCGAACGATCCACATTCAAGCAGATCGCAACTATATCTTAAGCGCCAATGAAGGGAATGCATCGACTTCATCACTTGAGTCGATTGTGATTGGCGCCGAGCATATGGTTCTAAGTGGTCAACAAGGGAAAAAAGCCACAATTGAAGGGGAGGGAATTTCGCTCAACGCCAATCGATCCCTATCCCTTTTTTCCAACTCTGAAATCAACGGAAATAGCCGCCCCCTTATCGTTAATGCTGGAGAAGAGCTCTCCCTCTCAAACCCACAAGCAGAAAGCCCTCCCTTAATGATTGCTGGGCACGTTAACCTACACAGCAACGCAGCCATCATGTTAGAAAATGACGCAAAAATTGTCTCAACACATGGGGAACTGACTCTAAAAGGGAAAAAAGAGGTTCATTTAAGTCACCTCGCTGAAGTGAGTGCATTGGGAGGAAATTTGATCGTTTCTGCACCTGAAGGCACTATTCAAATGTTCCAAAATAGTGCACTTTATGGAAAAACAGGTGAAGTCCGACTCACAGCTGGAAAGTCGATTATGCTCGATCATTTCTCTAAAATCACAAGTGAAGGAGCTAAAGGTGTCACCATCCTAGTCGATACAAAAAGAACGGCTCCGAGAGGGGGGCTCATGATGGGCCCGAACACAGCAATTTCGACAAATGCTGAGGCTCCCCTGAGAATTTTTTCATCAGCACGCCACCTCAACTCCATTGAAGGAACACTCAATGGGTTTAAGTATGTGAGCACACCCCTCTACTTCTCAACTCAAGAGGAACAATGGGGCGTCTCCTCACTTGCAGCTGAATCGATGGGCCCCTTTACGATCTTCCACAACGACAATGGTCTCATTCTCGGGAACTATACACATAAGACCTTCAAACAAGCACTCATCAACTTCATCGGCCCCTACACCGCTGAGCTCTTCCGCAACCTACTCCCCTATAATGAGTACACGTTAAAAACCATTCACTTTACCAATAAGTACTCCTCAAAGCCCGGTGACTTTAGGCCAGATGAGCTCAATAGCTTTGAGGTCATCAAAAAGACAGGCTACTGGATCCGCACACGCACATTCAGTGGCCAGAACTTTTCCCCATTACACGCTCAATAAAAGCACTTTTAACTAACTGGGTTGACTTGTGGTTCTCACCCAATTTATTTATGCATAGGTGTAAAAGTTCTTCATTACCCTTTTGCCTCTTCGTTTCATCTTCTATTTCTTTAAGGCAATTCATTGTATCCAATAGTAAAGTCTCATGCTTTAATTCACATGATTGAGAACCTTGAAAGGAAAAACTCAAGGCCGACAGGTAGTATTCAAAAGCCTTAGCGTATTTCTCCTGTATTTGTAAAATTTGTGCAATGTTTGTGAGAAAGTAAGACTCTGTACTCGGTTGCTCCATCTGCAGCTCTTTTCTAATCTCCAAAGCTTGAAGATGATATTTCAAAGCCTCATCATAATTTCGTAGGCAAGCATAAACCTTTCCAATTCTTCGTAAAGGAGCATCCAAACTGCGATGTTTCTCGCCAAAAGACTCTTTTCTAATCTTTAATGCCTCAAGGTAAAACATCAAAGTGATTTTAGTCTTTCGGCCGTAATAAAAGTATCCTATTTCTTCCAATTCCCAAATAATCTTAAAGGGTTCTTTCGATACCATACTCTCTATAACCCTTACAACATCATCCATGTCCTTTGGAGCCTCTCTGAGAAAATAGAGTTTTTCTAATTCTGAAGGGGTGACTTCTGGAGGATCATCAAAATGAAAGTCATCTGTTCTGGGAAACATTTGCTTATGATGATACCAAGCACTTAGATAAGATATTCCCAACAAAAAACTTATAATTGCTAGGACTTTACCCTGCTCATTCATGAATCCGTCATATGATTCTGAATTTTCATCGCATTTTTTACTTTTATTAAAATGGGTGTATCGCCGAGCTTTTTCTTCTGTTTCTTCTCTAACCTGTTCGATGGTATGATAAGCCGAATGGGACCACGCATCGATAACATGATTGGCATTCACCGGCCTCATGGGGTGAGTGTCTTTTGTCACCATTTGATATGAAGTATTTTTTCTCATCCACGTCTTAAGATGGTCTTCTTTTATAAAACCTGAGTAAGTTGAAGTAACACTAGATGTCTTACTTTCAGGCCCCTCTTGAATCCCTGTGTTAATATGCACTGCTTGTCCATGCTTTACCAACTCGTCAAACACCTTTTTAACGTCTTCTGAATTGATGGAAGCGTCGGCTGTCCAAACATACTGTCTTCTTTTTGATCGAGGATGATTACGCGCATAAAATTTGGATGTCTGAAGTGCCTCGAGCAGCCACTTACCCTCATTTTCCACCATCCCCATCTCCCGAGGGGTGATGTGCTGATAATCCAACAGCTCTTGACTAACGGATTGCCCCCTTTCCAAACCACTTGAACACCACCTTTTGGCTTCCAAAAATTGACTAGAACATAGGGTGTGTAAATGAAAATTTCTCTGGGTAAAAGACACGCTAATCATCATATTCTCCTCGAAAAGGACTCAATCATCTGCCAACTGATGCTTTCTCACAAGAAATTTATTGATAGAATCCCATGGGTAATTCTTTACAACTCTCCCATGCACACATGGAAATAAAGAAAACGATGCTTTATCAAAGGAGTTTGTTGGGAAGTCGCTTGCTTCAGATTTTGCTGTGGTTTTTAGGAAAAATCGAAACTCATCTCACTCTCTCTAAAAAAATTTGAATAGACGTATTGACTTGATGAGGCATGCAATCGAAAAGATCAAGGATCCTGATGAGCAAGCACTTGATCAAATAGAATTTGCAAAAATAACCCGTTCGGAAGAGCCCATTCAAAAAGTTCACCAAAGACTTGCCGCATTAAAAGAAGAATGCGAAAGTGATGATGAGAACATTAAATCGCTCATTGAGCTGCACCTAAGATTAGGGAATATTGATGAAGCACACTCTTTGATAAAAAGAGATAAGAACGATCCTGACGATCAAGTTTTTGCACAACTAGAAGTTGCAAAAATCACGAAACGTCTAGAAGACTTCCAGAAGGCAGAAGAGTTGATTCGTCGTATAGATGACAAAGTTTGCAAGCAAATTTGCTTAGTTGAGTTTGCCTATGCATATCTTGATATTGGGAATGCTGATCAGGCACGCGCAATCGTTCCCAAATTAAGTTCAGAATTTGATCAGTTCGGAGTGCTTTTAGAGATTGCAAAAGACACAAAGCTTCGTCAGAACTTAGACACTGTACGTAAATTTACCTTCAATAAAGAGGAAATAGACTCCCAATTTGTTGCGCAAATCAAACTGATTCTCCTTTCAAAAGACCAACAGGATTTATCTAAGGCTGAGACTTTACTAAACAAACTGAAACAGGCTGAGCCATCTAAAAATCATCACAACTTCGACAGAATGTTAGTAAAGGTTTATGTAGCACCGGGAAAAATTGAGGAGGCTAAGGCTCTATGTGATAAAATCTCCCACCCTTTCTATCGATGCTTAGCTCAAGTTACCCTTGCAGTAGCAATAAACGATCCTGTAGATTTTGAAAAAGCTGAACAATCTTTAAATCAGAGCGATGAATGCATGCATGATGTAGCTAGAATGAAGTTTGTAAGCGGATACCTAAGAACCGGTCATTTGGATAAGGCACAGGAACATATTCGTGCAATAAAAGATCCTCAAATTCAGTTTAGAAGTTGCCTTGTCTATTTGATGTTTATTGCATTGGCTGAGAAGGAATTTAAAGGTGAGGTGCGCGAACAGGAAGGGAGGATTGATCGTGTGTGTCAAGGCCTTTGTGATGAACGCAGTATCCAAGGATTTCAAAAAGCTTTGAGAGAATCGATTCAAGAGGGCGTTCAACAAGCCGTGTCTTACAGGACTTCCGATTGAAATAAAAAAGTTGATTCTTTATCAAAAGAATCATGTGGAATGTTCTTCGGGTAGTTTTTCTTCTAATTATTTCATCGGTTCACGGATTAGAGCCTTCAATCGAAGGCTCAGCGTTTACACCAAATGACACAAGAGGACATTCTAACCAACGTACTGAAGGTCCCCATTTTCAAGGTCTTATTCTACTCCCCAGTCGCAACGACCTCAATCCTCAAGGGTATGAAGGGGTCAATGGGGTGATGACCTACGACCTCAAGCTTCCAGGGAGTCTTGTCACCCTCAAAAAAGAGGTGCGCAAATTCTACAATGAGCCGCTCAATAAAGAGATGCTTCTCGAGCTCAAAACACGCGTCATTGAGTTTTACCAGAAACACGATAACCCAGTCGTCGCTGTTTCGATTCCCGAACAAGACATCTCCTCGGGTGTTGTGCAGATGGTTGTGACTCAAGGTGTTCTCGGTAAAGTCACGGTCACAGGAAATAAATGGTTTTCAAAAGAAGAGATCGAGCAAAGTGTGCGCCTGGAAGAGGGGCATGTGATTGCAGGAAACCTTCTTAACCAAGACCTCTATTGGTTGAACAGAAACCCCTTTCGCCATATCGATGCAATCTACACTCCGGGAGAAGAAGAGGGTACAACAGATATTGAGCTCCAAGTCAAAGATCGCTTTCCCTTAAGAATCTATGCGGGGATTGACAACACGGGAAATGACGTCACGGGAAATAACCGTCTCTTTACAGGCTTTAACTGGGGGAAACTTTTTGGGACCGACCAGAGTCTCTCCTATCAATATGCGACCTCTTCAGACTTTAAGCGGATCCATACCCACTCCCTATTTTATGAAGCTCCACTCCCCTGGCGCCACCTTCTCCTCATCTACGGAGGCTACTCGAGTGTTGATGCTGACTTTTGTGTCCCCAACCTCAAGGGCTCCAAGTTTCATACATCGGGATTCTCTCTCCAAGGAAGTCTGCGCTACGGCATTCCCCTAAAAACCTCCCCCAACTTCCTCCATGAAATCACAGCTGGAGCCGACTTTAAGCGAACCAATAACAACTTAGACTTTGGCGGACGCCCCGTCATCTCTCAAGATAACGTCAACCTCACTCAAGTGATGCTTAGCTACAACTTGGGTTATGAAGCGGAAAGGGCAAATATCTCTTTCGAAATCGAGGGATTTTGGTCTCCAGGGAAGTGGATTTCCGACCAGACCAACCGAGACTATGAGTCCCTTCGCCCCTTCGCTAAGAACCAATATGTCTATGCCCGCTCGGCATTTACCCTTATCTGGAGGATGTTTAAAGAGTGGTCGATGCACCAATACCTCAGAGGGCAGTGGGCCAGCATCAACCTCCTTCCTAGCGAAGAGTATGCCTTAGGAGGATATAACACTGTTCGCGGATACAAAGAGCGTGTGATCAATGGAGACAATGCCTTCATCTGGAACTTTGAGATGCGCACTCCACCCGTAACCGTGCTTCCTCGGATGATGGCTTGGAAACATGTGAATGACCAGTTCCAAGCGCTTATATTTTTTGACTATGGACTCGCCTCTGTCAAACGGACAGCACCTGGACAGAAGAAAAGTGAATATTTAGTCAGCCTCGGTCCCGGAGTGCGCTACAGCATCGGCCCCTTCTTGACACTTAGAGCAGACTGGGGCTTCCAACTCCATCACATCACCTTCAACGAACCAGACCACCGCTTACACTTTGCCCTCACTATTGGATATTAACCTCACCTAATATCAGGGAACATTTGGTCAAAGCGATCAAGTACCTCTTGCATCGTGATGCGCTTATCTGGGTCCACCTGAAACATCTCCTTCAGCAGCGGAATCAAAGATTCTTGACCATTCTTCAAGCTATCTAAAGCTCTATCGATATAAGCTTGAGAAACCCCTTGAATTTTTCTTGTCACTTCTTGTGCGTCATCTGAACACATCAACTCAAAAAACAATGGCAAGTTGGGTCGAAAATGTTTTAGCCCAACAAGAGTCGATACAAGTACCAATCCCGTTGCCCATACATCTCTTTTTTGACCATATTGATAACAGTAACGCAGTACCTCTTCTCGAAATTCTTGCTGATATTGAGAAAATACGCGTGCAGTCGCCGGATCGAAAAATGCAGGCGACCCACATATCTGTGAATACGACGATGGCGTACCCAAATCAATTAGCATCACCTTTTTGGTCACCCGATTAAATACAATGTTATCTGTTTTAATATCTCCATGCATGGCTGGAAATGTAGGGTACGCAAAAGAGCGTTGATGAATACCAAAGTACATATCAGAGAACTTCACCTGATGGAAGTTGGCGACTGCCTCTAAAATCCCCCGGATGACAAAAAGCTTCACCTGTTTGCTTTCAATCCCCCCCTCGCTAATTGCATCAGTAAGACCGCAATCGAATTGCGGCATGAATATGCAGTGTTTGCTTCCAACTATTTTATTTTCGATCACTTCTGGCAAACCTCGACGATCCTCGGCCTGTTCGATAGCCTGATAGGTCAAGTGCTCATCAGGCAAAAGCGGAGTCACAGCATAGTGTTCTCCTGTACCCAAGTTATACGCAGAAGTGATTGCACCTCGCTCATACCCTGTTCCAAGACATTTTAAGGGGAGTTCGACCACAATTTGTTTCCCGCCCTTATCAATTACCCTAATAGGAAACTTGACAACGCTCCCCTCTACGGTATCAAATCGCACGATTGTGTAATTGTTTTGGTACTCCAATGAGAATTTCATCCCAGCAACAATGATTCTCTGAAAAATTGAATCCAGTCTCCTCCATTCCTCATCTGGAATCCCTGTTTGATCCAGACCGCACGGAGGGCGAATCATCTCACCTCTTTGTTGAAGCGCTGAGAATTTTTTAGCTTCAAATTCAAGACATTGACGCCTATTTTCCTCAGGGCAAGCTAAACTGAGCAACCCAGCTCGAGCTGGAGCATTTCGACCTAAACTTAAAAGTGCTTCCGATCTAATTTTATGATCGAAAATCGATTTCGCCCAGAACTCTACTACATCATGGAATGAAGGTTTTAAACTCAAAATCTCACAGAGCCCCAGAAGATAGTGATCTGCCTCTTCATGTTTTGTATCGTCATCTTCAAGATAGTCCAATAAGGGGATGAATGTCTGCAGCCTTTCCTTCAAAGTGGGCATATCACGAAACTGGATCTCATTAAGATCCCAATTCACTTTGCCCCATTCTTCTTTTAAAACACCCTGTTTATAAGCAATAATCTGTCCATGGATCAAACGCATTCCGAGCATTTGAGTCAAAGCTGCACCACCAAAATAAAGGACATTCTTGCGACAGCTTTTAAAACACTGAGTCAACAGAAAAAGAAAAAGCGGTGAAACCATGAGGAGGGTGGAGTCTAACCTTTTATCCCCAACTGTATTGAGTGGGAGAAGAGCGGAGAGTCCTAGTACAACTAGGTGCACTTTTAAGGGAGTTCCTTGCAAGGCTGCCTTTTTGAAGTAGACCGCAGTCACGCAAGCTCCAAGCACAAAAGGGAGAACCCTTTCCTCACGAAGAATAGGTGGGGAAATATTTAACACACTTTTCTCTAAGTCATCACAAAATCGGATCTATAATATATGAATCAAACTTTAAAAAGAGCAAACTTTTAACTATTTATCGACATAAAGAATTAATTATATTATTTGTAAAAATAAAATTGAATTAGCTTTAGCGATTAATTTTCTTTAAAAGGGATTGTGATGAGTAGAAAGTATGGGATCCTGCCATTTTTTCAATGGTTGTGCCGATTTAACTTTGGTGATTTTGAACGGGAGGAATTCAAGAAATTCCTACGCATGGGTGTAATTTTTGCGCTCATCATCGGGGTCTACTGGACTCTCCGCCCTCTAAAGGATGCGATCTTTATTCAGTTTGTTGGAAAGTACCAACTGCCATTTGCCAAAACTATCTCGGTCTTAGCACTGCTCCCTCTCGTGATGTTCTATACCAAGCTTCTTGAGAAAACATCGCGTGAAAAGATGTTAATCATCCTACCAACATTCTATGGAATCACGATTTTGTTTTTCAGCCTACTCATGAATCTCATTCAAGGCTCTGTCGCTGAGATTGCTAGCGCTAGTATGGGTTATGCAATCACACTAAAAGCCTTAGGCTATATTTGGTATCTATTTGTCGAAAGCTTTGGCTCACTTGTCGTTGCACTCTTCTGGGCGTTTGCTGCAGATACCACTGGACCTGTCCATGCGAAACGGGGCTTTCCCCTCGTTGTTGCCATTGGGCAAATTGGCGGAATTGTTTTCCCCTACACCATTGGAGGACTCCCCCATCGCTTGCAAGCAACAACGGACTCCCTCTCAATGCTATGTCTCGGTTTGTTAGTCCTATTCATCATTCCCATGGTTCGCTACTTTTTACGAAAGACACCCCACAAACTCTTGCAGTCGTTCCATGGAAGAAACGAAGAAAAGGAAAAAAAGAAGCAGGAACCTGGCTTTACAGAAGGGTTCAAGCTTCTCGTAAAAAATAAATATCTGCTGGGAATCTTCGGAGCAAACTTTATCTACGAAGTGGTCGTGACAATCTTCGACTTTAACTTCAAACTCTCTGCAAGTGAAGCCTTTACGGGAGTTGGCTTAAGCAATTACTTAAGCATTTATGGGTCGAGCGTGAACATTGTCTCACTCCTCTGCTTACTCCTCGGTATCAGTAACGTCACCCGATTCTTAGGCGTTGGGGTTGCCCTGGCTGCCATGCCTATTATTGTGGGACTTGCCCTCTTTGGGTTCATGACAATGGATACATTGACCTTCCTCTTTGCTCTTATGGTCGGTTCTAAAGCCATTAACTACGCCCTCAACGGTCCTGCGTTAAAGCAGCTTTACATCCCTACAACACCTGATGTGAAGTTTAAAGCTCAAGCGTGGATTGAGACATTTGGCTCTCGTTCCTCAAAGCAAGTAGGATCACTATTTAACATGTCACTTAGCCCCTTGCAAACAGCTTTTGGAGCTCTAGTTGGGAGAGCGCACTATCTCACTTTAAGTGGAATTTTGTGTTTCCCACTCCTTGCTTTCTGGCTCATCATTGCAATTTTCCTTGGGCGATCGTTCAAAAAAGCTGTCACAAACAAGACAACAATTTGTTAAAGCTTAGAGAATGAACGTTGCAAAAAAGGCGGTCCTTCTAAGGGACTGCTTAAGAAAGTCGCTTTCTACAGATTTTGCAATGGTTTTTAGGTACAATCGAAAGAGTTGAAAATCTACATAACCTCACGTAATGGAGATTTGCAAATATTTTGATTTTGCCAAAAAAGGCGAAAAATGTGTGAGGATGGAATTTCTTAAGCAGTCCCATACTAGACCTATGGACTCTCACGCGATTTCGCAATAACAATGCCCCCTATCAAAAAGTTGAAACTATTTTCATAAAAATGCTAAGCAAAAGAAATAGTCATTAAACGAAACCTAGCTACTTATCGTGTACAAAAAACTACTCTGTATTTTTTGCTTCCTTTTAGCACGGACTGCTTTCACCGTTATCGAAGTTCCTAATGAGCGATCTCTACCAGATGCAATCACTCGAGCAAATGGAACCGCTGAACCCATTCTATTCACAAAAGATATTACAAATGCTCAAGAACTCATCATCTCAAAGACTTATACAATTGATGGCCAAAACTTCAAACTATCGGGAAGCGGAAATGTAGATATTAATGGTAACAGTATTGTTACAACATGGAAGGATTTGCCCGCGACTCTTGGAGATCTAGTGGTCACTAGTGGTGAACTCCTAATTACAGGAAATAGCGAAATCACAGCAAAAGGGGGTGGTGTTGATCAAGGCGGCGGCATCTTAACCCTCTCTTCGACAACAGCGCCTGTAACGTTCAAAGATCACTTTGGAACAGGCGTATACAATATCGGGACCAACTGTTTACTCATCATGGAAAAGGGTCTCTTTCAAGGCGAATTAGAGGGTGTAGGCACTCTTGAAAAACAAAGTAATAGCAAGCTTCAAATCGACTACCAACAACCAAGCTTTTTGGGAACCATAAAAATATCTGCTGGAAAATTAGAGCTGACAGATAATCTGAATAGCAATGTCAAGATTAACTTGAATGGGGGCACTCTCACATTAAAACGCACCTTTGGAGGCACACTCATTCAAATTGGGGAGCTTTCAGGCTCTTCAGGAACAATCAACTTCTTAGAATCAAATGTTCTCGACGTAGCAAATGGGAGCTTTGGAGGGGCATTTAGTGGAACGGGGACAATCCGACAAACTGGATCTGGTTTTCTGACTTATTCAGGTAATTCAACTGCAGCGAAATTAACACTAGACCAAGGGGAACTCAGACTACAGCAAACTCTAGGAAATGCACTCAATGATTTAACAGTCAATGGTACAGGGCGCCTCACCGGATCAGGATTCGTGGGAACTCTTTCCAACTCCGCAACAGTTGCTCCTGGGACTTCAGCAGGAGTCATTACAGTAACTGACTACACACACGACTCATCTGCCACACTTGAAATGGAAGTCTTTCCCGATGGCACTCATGATCAGCTAGTCGTAACTGGAACAGCAACGATTAATGGAGGAACGCTCCTTCTAAAACCAGCACCAGGCATCTATTCATCAACGATAGAATATAAAATTATAGACACTACTGGAGGAGGATCCATTACAGGATCAGAATTCGATCAGCATATTGAGAATCATCCTCTAGACTTCATTTTTATACCAGGTAGCAATACGTTCCGTATTAGAGTTGAACGTGATGAGGCGGTATTCCCTATCGACATCCCCAACTTATCGGGTAACGCTCACAGGATTGGCTCCTATCTATATTGTGACAGTGGCACCTTCCTTCCTCCAGGTGAAGATATCCGACTTGTTACAGAAAAACTCGCTGCTCTTTCACCTGACGAATTTAAGAAAAAGCTCACACTGCTCACCCCTCAGCAGTTTCGATCGCTTACTTTGAGTAGCCTCCAAACACAGCTGCAAGCAGCAAGAGGGATGATGGATAGTGACCTCCCCTGTGATGCTTTCTGGGTTCAGCCCATGGGGTACTACTACAGACAAAGCTCCATAAAGAATAGCTGTGGTTTTGATACAAAGGCCTATGGTTTAACAACCGGCGTTTCAAAGATGCTTGGAGACCATTTCTGTTTTCAAGGGGGGCTCAGCTATGTGAATTCAAACCTCCATTTCGGAACCGATGCAGGAGATGCAGACCTCAATACATTTTTACTAGGCGCCAATATCCGCTATAAGCGAGGCCATGGCTTTGTGAATGGAGCCATACTGTTCGGAAGGACCTTCTATGATGTTGACCGCACAATCTCACTCCCTGAATTGAAGCGGACTGCACATAACGACCACAAAAGTTGGGACCTTCAAGGGGCTCTCCAGGGAGGATATCGCTTCCCCTGTCACAAACTTGTCAATGACTTCTATATTGAACCCTCAGCCCATGTCAACTTTGTGAGCATTTTTGAATCGGGTTATCAAGAGAGCGGGGCAAATAGTTTAAACCTCTCAGTACAAAATAAAACGGCCCTCTTCTTACGCTCACTTTTTGAATTAAAGTTTTTGAAGGACTTTGCAACGGATAATTGGTTTTTTACCCCATCAGTCAATTTAGGTTATTCTAACCTGCTTTCTCTAAATGATGGAGACTACACCTCTCGGCTCTACAAGCAAAGAACATGCAAAGATCACTTTATCACTGCAACAGATGATGCGACAAAGAACCAGTTGGTTTTAGGTGCAGATTATCTGATGACGAATCATACGCGCTTTTCACTCGATCTGAAATATCGTGCCACCATTGGACAGCACTCTCCAATTCAAGAGTATTCAGCTCATTTCAATTGGAAATTCTAAGAGATCGAGTTTCGACTAAAACTGACTCGAGTGGTAGGAGAGATTTTGCACTAAAGAGTTCTCATCAAACTTGATGACCACAGTCAGTGTTTTTTGGGTTTTGGCTTTAGCACCTGCTTCTCCGCCATAGTAACCACCAATCCCAACAATAGACCAAACGGCGCCAATTAATCCTCCACCCTGCCCTTTAGAATAGGAAACTTCTGAAGAGAGTTTGTCGTAGACCCAAGCCTCATCACCATTCTGATCTTTAGTGACAATATTTGGCGAACCGAGTAATTCAGCAACTTCCGCTTGTGACATTCCCTGTTTGATATCCTTTTGGACAACACCCAAAGTCATTCGCCTCTCTTCGGCTGTGTGAAGACGACTTGTGTGGTTTTGTGCACACCCTGTGCAAATCATGAGCATGCCTAAAGCAAGAGCAACATATGATCGCATTACATCGCCTCCCCTAAAAGAAATAGCCCCTTATCGACCTTAGTGAAAAAGTCTTGGTAGAACTCCTGGTCATAAATGTGCCGTGTACTGACCACTCCCCCTCGGTTATCATAAACCTTCTTCTGGAAGTTGACTCGCACTTTCGTGTCATCGCCATACTGTGTCACATTGGCAGATATTTCAATCACCGCATTTTTTTCCCAAGTCGCATGTTCTCCTTTAGCCAAGCTGCTAAGGAAAATCGACCAACCACTAGAAACATCCATTTCCTTCTCACCAGTAACAAGCCCCAATTCTGCATTGGCATTTCTTACAATGAACTGATCATCTTGTAAAACATTCATGATCTCTTTTAAAACAGTCTTGGATTCACGCGACGCAAATGTGCGCGTCTGAATCTCACGGATCTGCAGCTGTGTCATTTCATTTTTGGGGGAGTTGTAGGAGCAGCCTGTAAATAAAAAGGCAATGAGAAATAAAGCAAGCAACGGATATTTCATGATTTACTTAGCATACTAAAAGTGTGGCCAGAGCCAGAATCGAACTGGCGACACAAGGATTTTCAGTCCTCTGCTCTACCAACTGAGCTACCTGGCCTCAGATGGGTCAAAACAGAGAATATAGGGGGTTCTTGCTTTTTGCGCAATCTTTAAACGCTCTTAGGAAAACAATGAAAGAGCATTAGGGGACTGTTGGAAAAGTCACATTAGCGCACTTCAACTGGTCTATCTAACTTAACCATGTCTTTGACAATTGCGACTGACTCTTCCATTTGTAAATCGCCTGATCTTTGCACGCTTAGACTTAACCCTTTTTTTTTCGCTCTGGTCTGTTTGAGAAACTCCTGAAAATTTTCGCTCTTATCGATGCGCTCAAAGCTCTTGCTCTTGAGCTCTGAGATCATCTGACGCCACTTGGTTTCCCTTGGCTGCAGATAGGGAACAACATGAGTGGGCCGATTCCGATAGGAACCTGCTTTCATGCTCATCAAAGAATCGCACAGCTCTCCACTTAATTGATCTCCTGCAAGAGGAAATTCTAGGTACCGCTCTCCAATATTATAAGGAGAAAAGAGAGTTGGAACTACTATGTCTGCCTTAACTCCATGGATTTGAGGCGAACGTCCTGACGCTGTATAGTAACGCCCCACTGTCACCTTAAAGAAGATCTTAGCATTCTCATCAGTTAAGGTTTGAAATTGCATCGTGCCCTTCCCATAGGAAGTTTCATCCCCTACAACGATAGCCACTCCATAATCCTGCAATGCTTGCGCGACAACTTCTGCAGCTGACGCTGAGGCCTTCGAAATCAAAATCACAACAGGACCATCAAAAAATTGACGCCCATCGACATCGCGGGCATAACTCACTTCATCATTCGCATATTTTGAAACGACGATGAGCCCTCCATTGACAAACATCCCTGCAACTTTGATTGCCTGGTTGAGAAATCCCCCACCATTCTCTCGAAAGTCCAGGACCAAACCACAAAGATTCCCCTCAGCTTTTAATGTCCGAATGGCTTCTTTCAGATCTTTTTCAACGCTCACATGCTCGCCGTTATCATAGAAAGAAGGGACGGTCACTTTTCCGATAATCCCCTCTTCTATCGTCTCATGATCGACTTGAATCCGATCGTCATTCATGACAATTTTCTCTCGAATGAGCTGGACCGACTCGGGCGCTCCGCGATCGAGCGCCCTATTAATCCCCAATTTAACCTTCTCTCCCGGCCGTCCTTTCATTAGGTCCAAACTCTCTGCAAAGGATATTTTGCTGACATCCTTTCCATCAATTGTCACCAGCTGGTCGCCAATATGAATCTTCCCACTCTTCTTTGCTGGCCCCCCTTCAATCAGCTGTTGAATAAAGACCCCATCAAAGTCCTCTTGTAGAACCACCCCAACTCCTGCAAACTGCTTCTTTAATGAAGACCGCATTTCATAAGCCTCTTTCGGACTGTAGTACCCAGTATGTGCATCCAAGCTTTTGGCAAGCGCTTTGAGCACATGAAACGTGAGCTGATGATTTTTCTGCTTAGTCTCCATTTCCATATACTCTTGTTCAAAATGGATATATTGCTTTTCCCGATGGGCTACGATTCTCTCAAGCAGCGCTGGAGAAACTTCTTTGATCCCCTTTTTCTTTAGAGCCTGATGGATTTCCCTTACCATTTGAGATTCCAGTCTTGCCTCAAGTTCAGTAGAGGAGTGAGCATATCCTTGAAGACCACTCGAAGGCACCTTTTTCAGTACGAGTTCAGGATTATCTGCTAGCTTCATTCGAATACGCGCTCTAAGTGCTCGCGCTCTCTGAATGCTCACCTGAATGATTTGATTGAGACTCAAAAAGTGATGGAGATCATGCCCCTGATACGCCTGAATGACCTCATTGACTGTCTGATCATTCGGACTCAAAAAATTCTCCGCTTCTCCCTTAAGCAGGTAGAAATGCTCAGGATCGAATTGTTCGAGGTAAAGTTTGAATGAGCGACGGACAACTTGAGGTGAAAGCGATTTACTTTCAACATGATAGTGAAATATTTTTTCCATTGTAGCGCGAACATCTTTCGGAGAAAGTGTCAGCTCGCCTCCCCATGCTAGATTTAAGCAGAGGCTAGACGCTAAAAGAAGCGGAAAGAACAACTTATTATACATATTCTTTCTTATAACTATTAATTAATAAATATGAATTTAATTTATAAATTAGTTTTAAATTTCATTATTTTAAACGAATCCTAAACAATAAAACCCGGCGTTATATCCCTTTGAAACTCAGAGATCGGAATTGCAAATAATTCTTCTTTTGCGCTATAGTTTCTCTATGAATTAAAAATTAGGCGATTGCTAAATAGACAAGAGGAGCTAATTAACTCAATGCCAACAATTAATCAACTAGTACGCAAGCCGCGTCGAGACAAAGTTAAACGAAAAAAATCTCCTGCATTGCAGAAATGTCCTCAAAGACGTGGCGTATGCCTTCAAGTCAAAACGAAAACTCCAAAAAAACCAAACTCGGCCCTTCGAAAAGTCGCGTGGGTTCGTTTGTCAAATGGACAAGAAGTCATTGCTTACATCGGTGGGGAAGGACACAACCTGCAAGAGCACAGCATTGTGCTCGTTCGTGGAGGTCGTGTAAAGGATCTTCCCGGTGTGCGTTACCACATTGTCCGAGGAACATTAGATACTGCTGCTGTTCAGAATCGAAAGCAGAGAAGATCTAAGTATGGAGCCAAGAAAACAAAATAAAGGAAATCTATGTCAAGAAGACGTCGTCCCGTAAAGCGAAAAACTGAACCAGATCCTATCTATAATAGCGTGACTATCACGAAGTTCATCAACAAAGTGATGATCGATGGAAAGAAGTCTCTCGCCCGTAAGATCGTCTACGGCGCAATCGAACAATTCTCTCAGAAAGTCCAAGCGGAAGACCCCTTATCTGGGTTTGAGCAAGCGATGGAGAACGCTATGCCAACACTTGAGGTCAAGTCTCGCCGTATTGGGGGTGCGACGTATCAAGTCCCAATTGAAATCCCCCAGAATAGACGTACGTCGATGGCTATGAAGTGGATCATCCTCAATGCAAGACAGAAAGTGGGAAGAGGCATGACTGAAGGTCTCGCTATGGAGCTAGCTGACTGCTACAACAACCAAGGCTCAACAATCAAGAAGAAAGACGACACTCATAGAATGGCTGAAGCGAACAAAGCTTTTGCTCACTACAAATGGTAAAAGGAATAGGATAAATGGGAACACGACCAGAACAAGACAAACTGAAAAATGTGCGTAATATTGGGATCATGGCCCATATTGACGCCGGTAAAACGACCTGTACTGAGCGTATCCTATACTATTCTGGGCGCCTTCACCGCATTGGTGAAGTCCATGAAGGCGCAGCAACCATGGACTACATGGAACAAGAGCAAGAGCGTGGAATTACGATCACCTCAGCTGCAACCACTGTTTACTGGAAAGATTGCAAGATTAATATCATCGACACTCCGGGACACGTTGACTTTACTGTTGAGGTAGAGCGTTCACTGCGTGTACTCGATGGATCAGTCGCTGTATTTAGTGCGGTGGATGGTGTACAGCCTCAGTCTGAAACCGTTTGGAGACAGGCAGAGCGCTACGGAGTTCCTCGAATCGCCTTCATCAACAAAATGGACCGCGTTGGAGCAGACTACTTCTTCTGCATCGACAGCATGAAGGAGAAACTCGGAGCCAATGCAATCCCCGTTCAGCACCCTATCGGCGCAGAAAACGACTTCCTTGGAATGGTCGACCTGATCGCGATGAAAGCTTACTTGTTCAAAGATGAAACAATGGGGGCTGAGTACACTGTTGAAGAAATCCCTGCTGACCTTAAAGACAAGTGCGATGAATTGCGAGCTCAACTATTGGAAGAACTTGCAACAGTTGATGAATCAAATGAAGTCTTCATGATGAAAGTTCTTGAAGACCCCGACTCTTTGACAGAAGATGAGATCCACGATGTGATTCGTCAAGGGGTATGCACGAACAAAATTAACCCTGTCCTCTGTGGAACAGCGTTCAAAAACAAAGGGATTCAACCCCTTCTCGATGCGATTACGCGTTGGATGCCTTCTCCCATTGAAAGGGGTGAGATTAAAGGATTCGATGCGAAAACTGATGAAGAAATGATGCTTAAGCCTGCCGATGATAGCCCACTTGCTGCTCTCGCATTTAAAGTGATCACTGACCCTTATGTTGGCAGACTAACATTTGTTCGCGTCTACTCTGGAACACTGACGAAGGGAATGACCCTGATCAATACGACGAAAGGGAAAAAGGAGCGCGTTTCTCGATTGCTAGAGATGCATGCAAACCAGAGAAAGGATAGAGATGAATTCTTTACTGGTGACATTGCAGCCTGTATCGGTCTCAAGCAAACAACAACGGGAGATACACTCTGCGCAGAAAACACTCCTCTGATTCTAGAGAAAATGGAGTTCCCCGAGCCAGTGATTTCGATGGCAATTGAGCCGAAGTCAAAGGGAGATAGAGAAAAACTCTCTGTTGCTCTTGGGTCTCTATCGGAAGAAGACCCAACATTCCGCGTTCAGACGGATGAAGAGACAGGTCAAACCATTATCTCTGGAATGGGTGAATTGCACCTTGAAATCTTAAAAGACCGAATGCTTCGAGAGTTCAAAGTCGAAGCGAACGTCGGTAAGCCACACGTCTCCTACAAAGAGACAATTACAACAGCTGGGAAAACAGATACCAAGTTTGTCAAGCAGAGTGGTGGTCGTGGACAGTACGCTCATGTCTGCCTTGAAATCGAACCCAACGAACCGGGCAAAGGAAATGAAGTCGTCAGCAAGATTGTTGGTGGTGTCATTCCAAAGGAATACATTCCCGCCTGTATCAAAGGTGTGGAAGAAGGCCTCTCCACCGGAGTCTTGGCTGGATACAGCATTGTAGACACGAAGGTGAGCATTGTTTTTGGATCATACCACGAGGTTGACTCGAACGAGATGGCCTTTAAGATTTGTGCATCGATGGCAATTAAAGATGCAGCGAAAAAATCGAGCCCTGTCATCCTCGAGCCAATCATGAAGGTTGTTGTGACAACACCTGAAGACTTCCTAGGAGATGTCATGGGAGATATCAACCGCCGCCGCGGTAAAATTATGAATCAAAAAAATGAAAGAAACGTCGTGATCTTTGAGGCTGAAGTGCCCTTAAGCGAAATGTTTGGTTACTCCACTTCGCTCCGATCTCTCAGCTCTGGTCGCGCGACATATACAATGGAACCGAGCACATTTGAGCGTGTTCCAGCAAAAATTCAAGAAGAAATCATGAAGAAGTAGAAGGTTTATGGCAAAAGAAGCACAAAAGAAAAAAATTCGCATCAGACTCAAAGGATACGATCAGCGCATCCTCGATCGCTCTGCTGCTGATATCGTAGAAACAGCAAAACGAACAGGTGCACGTATTGTCGGACCCATTCCCCTACCTACTAAGAGGGAAATCTACACGGTTCTTCGCTCTCCTCACGTCGATAGAAAGTCGCGCGAGCAGTTTGAGATTCGTACACATATCCGCATGCTCGACATTCTTAATCCAACGCTAGACACCATTGATAAGTTGAAAGTCCTCCCTGTTGCAGCAGGTGTTGACATCAAAATCAAGGCTTAAGCACCAATGGAACTCGCATTAGATCCTGTTACAGATGGCAGTCAAGGGGTCATAACAACAGAAGACGTCTCTAATGCTAATCCCAATATGGGACTGTTGGGAAATTCCATCCTCACACATTTTTCGCCTTTTTTGGCAAAATCAAAATTTTTGCAAACCTCCTATACTCAGGTATATGTAGATTTTCAACTCTTTCAATTTTTCTCAAAAAACGCCGCAAAATCTGCAAAGAGCGACTTTCAAGAGCAGTCCCCTACACCAAACCAATCCTTAAGGGGACTTTCGAGAGCAGCCCCTTAAGATGGAAGAAAACAGCACAAGAAATTGATGATTATATTTGGGACTGCCCTAGTAGTTCGGGTAGGGATCGTCTGAGTAAATCGCTTCGTATGGGGGCGGATTGGATAGCTTCATGTACTTTCCAACGACCTTACCGTTTTCGATCACAATGAAATAGCGACGCTGTTCGATCGCCTCTGTGCCCATCGTAATGCGTTCGATGTATTCATAGGTTTCACTAGCGCCACCTTTAGAGTAGACATTATAAGGCTTTCCGTAGAGTGTTTCGAGCTGTTTTGCAGACATTCCGACTGCAACATCACCATACCCCCCTCGCGTCATACGCGTATTTTGCGTCGAACAACTAAATAGAAGAAGGAGTGGGATAATATATAAGAAGCACTTCATAGACATCCTTATTAACTATTTCCAATAAATAGTAATTTTAAATAATTAAATCAACAGAAAACTAATTATTGTCCTTTTTTGAGATTATTCTTAATAGCATTCACCCCAAAAACTGCAGCTGCAATTGCTACAATCACACCCACTTTTTGTGGCGTATCATCATAGATTTTCGTATTTGCAAGAGGATAGGAACGCATTGCAGCCTCCGTTCCCAACTTATCCATGTTGTTCTTTTCAGCGACTGATGCCAACCGTAAGAGTACATCATGTGGCGAGAGGTAATTCTTTGGTTTGAAAAAGAGTTGGGAAACCTTTCCGAAAAGGGTTTCGCCGGCATGACATTTCGTTAAACGATAAAAGTCTATATCTTTTGGTCCAGTTGTTTGAGGTTCGAGCTTGCCAAGACCACCCGCAAGTAGTAGTGAGTATACAAAAGAAGCACCACTCGCACATGGCCCTTCTTTATCGAGATTTTGAAGTGAGGTCATATCTTCCGAAAAGTAATTCCAACAGATTTGATGCGTATTCACGGCATACCGCAAGGCAATCAGTTTTGTAAGCATTTCAGGGACATTCAGCCCACTAATGCGGAGCATGACATCTGGAGCTGACTTAATCCCGTCAGTGTTTTGATCATACTCAAGAGAGCCTGTTAAAACACCAAATTGCTTTTTCTGATCCTTCTCTATTGTGGGTAGCAAGCTGACATAATGCTTATTCCCTCCCTCAATGATATCCAGAGAAACATGACCCAGCTTAGAGTTTTTGCCATGAATGTATTCTTGACAGGCATTACCCTCTTCATCTCTCGGTAACCATATATAAGCATAAACATAAGATTCAATGATGTTAGCTGACATTTGTGGAAAACCCTGATCCTATTTGAATAGAGGCGAAAATTTATCAGAATCAGAGCTTAAGAAGCAATGAGCGAAAGATTATTTAGATTCACTACTCTGTTCTTCTGAAGTCTCTTCCAACTTCCTCCAAACTTTGCCGTGAATGATTGTGCGGAAATCATCAGCGGTCGCATATTCTGCATGCATCTGGTAGACATCGGGCTCCTTAGAGAGCTCATAAAACTCGAATCCTTCAAAACCCAAATGACCTAAGCGAAACTCCCATGCTATGACATCGGGATTGATACGCCCGGCTCCAACCACTTTCCCAATCGATTGATTGTCGAGTTGAATCGCAAAGCCCTCTTTTGATTGATCGAAAAAGGTAAACTCATTCTGCATGATGTCGGATAGCCCTGCTATTTGGATTTCCTGCATCGCATGGATCATGCCCTTTTCATCAGCAAGGGGAATGGTCCACCGCGTAAAAAATGGGAGCTCTTTTTCCTCCATCATCGAAAGGGTAATTTTTCCCTCTCCAAGCCAATGGCCCGGCTCAAATATAAATGGATGCTTTGTCATCAAAACATAAACCTTCTTGTATAGATGCTTTGGAGGATTCCCAATGCGCACATCGTTGACAAAACAGACGAGCCTCCATAGGAGATGAGTAGCAAAGGAACCCCAGTAATTGGCAAAAACCCACACATCATCCCGACATTAATGACGACGTGGATCGCTAAGTATACTGTAATTCCAGCAGATAGGACGCGACCAAAGTGGTCCCGCGCTACAGCTGTTACTTGAAAGCTACAATAAATCAGAACGAAAAACAAGAGGAGGATTAAAAAAGCGCCAAATATTCCGAACTCTTCTGTAAATGCGGGAAAAACTGAGTCTGTGTGAGCCGCCGGCAAAAACTGGCGAGCAGTAAATTCACTCTGCCTAAAACCACTCCCCGTATACCCTCCCAAAGCTATTGCCGTTTGCGCTGCTTGGTGGTGATAGGTGTTAGGGTCAAAGCGATCGTACTGATAGTCCTTTAAAACCGTTGTAGCGACTCCTCGAATCTCTTCATGCGGCATAATCTTGAGGAATATGAGTGTAACGACTCCTAGTACAACAAGACTCACCACAGAAAGAGTGCGAATCACCCGTTCTCTCACCCCTCCAAAATAAAACATCCCAAGTGCAATGGGAAATAAAACAAGTGCTGAGCCCAAGTCGGGTTGTTTTAAAATCAAAAGAAATGGAATTAGAGCAATGGTCCCTGCTTGGAAAAAGGTGCTGAGATCTTTGACCCCAGCCCCTTTTTTTTCTAAGAACCAACTCAAGGTCAAAATAAGAGAGAGCTTTGCGTAGTCCGAGGGCTGCATCATGATCCCTAAAATGGGAATCCGATACCAACGATGGACGTTCCGAATGGAGTCTGTAAAAAAAAGCCCTAAGAGCAGTAGAATCGTGATAAAATAAAAGATCCATGCCCATTCACGAAGTTTATGGTAATCAAGGCCTGCAAAAAAGAGATAGGCCACCGTTCCAATTGCAAACCACTGGAGCTGACTCTTCACAAAGGGAGTAAAAAAGGGGGCGTCGGATCCACTACTGGGATCGAAAGTTGTCGCGCCAATAACCAAGAGGCTAATGAACATAAGCCCAGCGATCAAGGGGAATGTTCTAAAATCGAGGTGGCGTAAATAGCGATGATTCCACATATTAAGGCATTATCTAACACGAAAGCTTTTAACAAAAGTCATGAGAAAAATTTACCTTCCTTCAATCGATTCGACAAATACATGGGTCAAAGAACACTACCAAGAACTCAGCAGTGATGAAATCACACGCGTCAGTGCAGGAGAGCAGACAGGGGGGCGCGGACGGTTCAATCGAAGCTGGGTCTCTCCTAAAGACCAAAACATCTACGTAACCTACTATTTTACGCTGCCCAAAGAGAGCAAAATCTTAAGCAACCTCACCCAAGTTCTCTCTCTTAGTATTACTTCTCTTCTCAAAGAGCTCGACCTAGATCCTCAAATTAAATGGCCGAATGACCTCTTGGTTAATGAGAAGAAAATTGGTGGTATTTTATGCGAAACAATTGATATGGGTACACAATATGGTATCGCTATTGGTGCGGGAATTAATGTGAATATGCCTCTCGATGTACTAGATACAATCGATCAACGCGCCACTTCTATCTACAATGAACTTGGAGAGCGCTTCACACTCGACCCCTTAATCGATAGACTCGACCAGCTTTTCTTCGAGGATTTATCTCTTCTAAAAACGAAAGGCTTCGCCGCTCACTTTTCAAGATATAACTCCCTACTCGCTTTCAAGAACGAGCCCGTCACTCTAAATCTCGGCGCTGAAACTTTGCAGGGAACCCTGCACTCTATTAAAGAAGATGGCCGCCTCAACCTCCTCCTTCCTTCAGGTGAGATCAAGACGGTCAGTTCTGGAGATTTGAATCTCCAACATTAGAATACTGAAGCGACTATTAGAGTTTTGCTGTCTCTAGATTCACTTCAAAATAAGAACCTTTAAGAGTGAAAAGGGTGCGGTTTTCAGCAAACTGCATATTGACTTGAAAGTGGTAAAGTCTTTTGGTGAGATCTTGAACTTCATGAGCATTCGCTAGCTTAGAAAATTGCAAAATCAGGTTGCAAAGTTTTTTTTCGAGAGTTTTTTTCTGTGCGACAGGTTGATTCTGATCAAATCGTCCACTCAGCTCTTCAAGAATAATTGCTGCACGGTGTAAATCTTTATTTTTTAATGCCTCTTCTACTTCTGTGACACCTTT
This sequence comes from Simkaniaceae bacterium, assembly GCA_030149435.1. Classification (GTDB taxonomy): domain Bacteria; phylum Chlamydiota; class Chlamydiia; order Chlamydiales; family Simkaniaceae; genus JASBRR01. The sequence goes on along the minus strand of JASBRR010000040.1, from coordinate 527 downwards.
AAGCAGATCCTCGGGCAAAAGGACGGCTCCTAATGCATCTGTTCCCAATATTTGCGGGGGTGTTGATCCTTCGAGATTTACTGACATGTCTTACCTCCTTATAAAATCTATTTACCCCTAATTATGCGTTCGATTAAATTATTAAGCAATTATTAAGAATTTACGTATAAAAAATGACTGCTATTGAAATAAATACTTTAAATGCAGCTCTGTCTGAGAACGGCCTGACCCCAGGAAGCCTTGATATCACTCAGAAAGGACCAGCAAAGAAAAAATTTACTGAGCTGAGTGGAGCTGACCATCACTATTTTTTTGACGCGATAAAAAGAATTTCACAGTCGTGGCTGAATTTCGGTTACCCAGTTTTATGGGACTGTTGGGAAAGCCGCTCTTTGCAGATTTTGTAGCGGTTTTTGAGAAAAATCGAAAGAGTTGAAAATCTACATAACCTCACGTATAGGAGATTTGCAAAAATTTTGATTTTGCCCAAAAAGGTGCAAAATGTGTGAGGATGGAATTTCGAGAGC
>JASBRR010000004.1 GCA_030149435.1 Simkaniaceae bacterium | reverse complement strand
CTAGTTAATATTTTTTCAATATCTTGAGGCATTGGCGGAACTTCTCCTACATTCCCAAAATACCTCTCCCACTTGCCTGCTCCAAAGATACTCGGTATGTTCTTCTGAAGAGCGAGGGGTAAACGAAGCATAATTGCATCTGCTTGAGCTCTTACCGTCTCAATGTATCGATCGACATTCTTAAACCCTTCTGATGCATCCAATTTGACTTGTTTAGGAAAGGTTTCCATACCTCCCGCTCGCTCTAGGGTCTGTTTGAACTCCTCTATTGGCCTCATACCCTCGAACCCCGAAAAACGGCAAGATTGAAAACCCTTTACATCTTTTTTTTCGTTATAGAGTGTTGTAAATAAGCTGCTTAAAAATGATAGTTATCAAGCAGATTTTTTAGACCACGCTTTGAAACATGCCGCACATGTGATACTACTTCACTGCACCCAAGGACACGACAGTCACTGGAGAGAGGAAGAACTCTAAAAATCGCTAGTTTTTCATAATTTTCTGTAGTCCTGAAGTTAGATCTTTAAATTCTTTTTCTTTAACATCGCACGAAAGAACCTTCGCAGCGAGATTTTTTGGAAGATTTAACGGGATTTTTAGAGTCAATTGTCTTCTCCAGTGAAGAATCAGGGTTTACGGTCGGAAGGCTAAAAGCTCCTCGATTTCAAGACCTGGTTACGATTGTGGGTACTCTTCCAGGAGTTCAGCCTAGAGAAAAACTCTTATGTCGAGGTGTGTGGAAACACCACCCTAAGCACGGAAGGCAATTCGAAATTGCATCCTACCAGCTGGAAGCACCTGCAGATGCAGTTGGGATCGAAAAATACCTTGCTTCAGGTCGGACCAGCGGGTCCAAGATCTAACTTCGAAGTGGTTGATTCTTGCCGTTTTTTGGGGTTCGAGGGTATGAGGCTTAGAGATGTTTATTCACTGGATGCTGCAGCAGCGGCTGCTTCCTTCTCTTCTTGTTTCACCTCGCCTTGAGCTAAAACTTTAGAGCTAACAGAAAGCCGTTGATGTGGGTTACGGAACCCACTAGATCCAGAAGTTACAGAAGAAGCAGAACTAGAAATTCCTTGCCTATATGCGATTCTGTGTCCTTCTAAGGCGAAGTTTCTACCAATCATATCAGCAAGTTGAACGGTTGGCGGGACCAAATAGTAACCGACAAACTCATGATCTTTTAAGTCACCTTCGTTTTCTTCAGAAGAGAAAGCTAATTGCATTGATTCGTTGCTTGTTATAGGAATCAATTTATGCAACTGCTTGCAATTTCTTTGCCTAAAGAAGGCTCCTTTGCGTTCAAACCAGTCCTCTCTGAAATAACGCATGAAGTGGTAGTCCTGACGAGATGATGAGGATCCTCGTGTTGTTCGTGTGGCTTCGAAGGAAACAACAATTAGTTTTTGCTATAAAGATGAAAGAGGAGACCCTCAAACTATAAAAGAGTTAGGCCCAATTCTCATTCCAGATTATCAAAAATTTCTTCGAGAATTAGCCGAAAAAAGAGGTGATTTATCAAAAAACCCCATTTATTCTCACATGACAAGACTGTGGGGAACTGAAGCAAGAGCATCAAAACAAGCTGCGGAAGAAGCAGAATTTCAGTAAAACACCCTTGCTACAAAAAGGCAGCCAGGCTTAAAAAATCTACGGAATTTTGTTCTAAGGATTCCTGTAGAGACCTAAGTCCAAAGAGCTTGTTTCCATTTTTGTAGAAGTACTTGGAAAAGATAGGTGCGGAAGTTCTTTAACAGAAATCTTCAAAGCTTTTGCAGCCGCAATACTTATATAATCTGCATGTGCATAATTAACTCTCGAATATAAAACATTTTGAAAAGCTTCTCTCACAGTAGCTCTAATTTGTACGTTATCAGAAAAAGATGGACCTAACTTTTGCATAAAGGATTCAGCAATAGTGGGGATGTGATCAGAAACTATTGGATTAACTATAGCATCAGAATGGAATTGATATAGGAGACCCGCCTGTTCTGCAGGTGTTTGAGAAGAGAACAGTTCCTTGTTGTGATTAATCACCTGTTGAAAAAGAGCAGAAAAATCGCCAAGCCTTTCATCTTGATGAAGTGCAGAGCACCGTCTATCTACTAAATCTTCAATTTGTTGCATTTCAGGGGAGACATCTAAAAGCGAACGAATCAATTCAGGTGCTAAAGATTTTTGTTCTTCTTTTGAGCACAATCCAGAATTTTGAACTTGTGGTTGAAGCATTACTTGTGTTGTCATAAATACCTCCTTATCTTGATAGATGACATTGTATAAGATATGTAAAATTGATTACAAGGACAACATACATTAAAAATCTTATCTCATCCACTTAATAGTTAAAGACTTGTGAAGTCTTGCCGTTTTTCGGGGTTCGAGGGTATGAAGCCCTATTGCTGGCTTTAGATTTGCAGGGATTACTGAGCACAATACTCAATGAGCACGTGGACTACCCAACTCACTCCCACTATTGTAACGTCTAAGTAACTCGGTTTTTTTCCGTTTCTAAAAATATTTAGAACAACACCTGCTGTTATTAAAGCTGCTCCATATAAACTCAACGATACGAAGGGGAATTTCGTTATTGCACTAGAAGATTTTGTTGGAATGGGATTGACCATCGCTACCCTCAGTAAAGTTTTCAATGATTATAGCACGGCTACCAATTCCGAAGTTGTAAAAAACGCTCCTCCCCACCTCGTGAAATCTTTCTCTTAGTTCCCTTATCCTCGCCAAGCCCAAGGCCCCTTCGGGGCCCCAAAAAGCCAATGCGGCGCTCGCGAATAAATCAAGGGTGAGCAGCCAATTAGAACTGCCTAGCACCAGCAAGGCCGACGCAGACGTTGCCGTTGTCGCCGTAGTTGTCCTCGACGTACAGGCCAGACGCCCCAAATGAACCCATGACCACCCGCTTTAGATTATCAAATACTTGTTCCTCGCACCAACTATAGGTGTAAGGGCTATCGCTATAGAGCCTCTCCCCCGTTTCCACATGGTGCATCAAGATCGCTGTGGCGAGCTCTAGCGCTTTTGGTGTGCGGTAATGGCTCATAAGGAAGGTGGTTTGATCGGTGTAACTCTTGTTTCTGCTACCGGGCAATATATCCTTGGTGATCAGGGACCATGTGGCGGCTCCATTTGGCGCGCCTCCTATCTCTTTCCTTATACGGTCATTATAATATCTATTTGTCGTTTTGTGTCCTCCTCCTTGGGGATTTTGGATGATCTGACCGAGGAGATTGGGGGTAAACGGAACACCATTCAGTGTTGCAGGGATGAGAGTGAGCATATGGGTCTCATAAACCTTTTTTCCTTCCCAATAGGGGCAATCACTAGTTAATATTTTTTCAATATCTTGAGGCATTGGCGGAACTTCTCCTACATTCCCAAAATACCTCTCCCACTTGCCTGCTCCAAAGATACTCGGTATGTTCTTCTGAAGAGCGAGGGGTAAACGAAGCATAATTGCATCT
>JASBRR010000036.1 GCA_030149435.1 Simkaniaceae bacterium | reverse complement strand
TATTCCCAGATCATGAGCAACGTCCTTGATTTTCATTCCCTCTTCTCTTACCAAGCGCACTGCATTGGTTTTAAATTCCTCGTCAAATTTCTTCATTTTTTCTAACTCCTCATTTTCATGAAAAGTCTATATCATATCCGTCCACTTTTTCGGGGCAAAGTCATGGTACAAGAAAAAAGAGCAATCAACAACCTATTTCGATCAAATGTCCAGAAGAAAATTTGGCAGCATTGATCGTGGAAGCAAAAACCAACTTTGATGGGATCTTTGCTACCCTTAAGAGCGAACTTGTTCACTACTTACTTTTTTCAGAGCGAGAGCTTTTAGCTGGTCCAAAATATGCGACAAGAGAAGGATTTAGCAACTGGGGTTTTCAAGAAGGGTCGGTTTATGTGGCGGGAGAGAGACTAAAAGTGAAGAAGCCAAGGCTTAGGAACAAGGGCAAAGAGATCTCTTTGCCCATTTATAGCGCTCTCACTTTTCACAAGAGTCCTGCTCAAGGCATTGAGCGGGATCTCCTGCCGCAATTACCAAGGAGCGCTTAACGGGCTATTGGAAGAGTTCGGGATCTCGAAGTCAAGTATTTCTCGTCATCTAAAAGAGTCCACAATGGCTCAGCTTAAAGAGCTGCAACAACGCTCCTTTGACCGGATGATCCTTTTGCCCTATTTATCGACGGCTACCACATAGGAGGTGCCGTCTTTATCGTAGGGACTGTTGGGAAAGTCGCTCTTTGCAGATTTTGTAGCAGTTTTTGAGAAAAATCGAAAGAGTTGAAAATCTACATATACCTCACGTATAGGAGATTTGCAAAAATTTTGATTTTGCCAAAAAAGGCGAAAAATGTGTGAGGATGGAATTTCTTAAGCAGTCCCATTAAATGCAGAATGTAGAATCAAATGCTTAAAATTGCATGATCCCTACAAGATAGGGGGGATAGTCGCGTGGTAAAGTTATTTTTCAAATCTGAATAATTTTTATAATTAACATTTAATTAAATTAGATTTATTGATATAATGTTTATTTTAGTTTTAACTAAAATTAATAATATTTTTGATAATAACATTCCAAGTTTCTGGTTTTAAGATGATTAAAATTGTGTAGCTGGGGATGTTTGAAGGGGAAAGTAAAAGTGGCACTACCTATTGCTGCTCAAGGAGCGGCTTCTTCACAGCTGGCTACGTTGCAGGAAGCAGAGGATGTAGAGGAGCAAAAAAAACATTCTACTATCTTTAGCTGACACCATCGCAGTTGAGTTGGAAAATCAACGTATTCTATTAATCCCCAGACGATTAAAAAATGCTCGCCATGTTTCCTTAACATGGCTGCGATTTTTATAATCAACTGGGAATGAATAAACTACACTCCTTTTCTCATCCTAGCTGCAAGGGTGTCAGCTCAAGAGAGGGAGAGAAAAGTAAAGCGAGAGGTAGAAGGTGCAAAATCTGTGAGGATGGAGTTTCTTAAGCAGTCCCCTCTACGTATCTCATACTGGGGAATGAGTGATAGCGACTTTCGAGAGCAGTCCCAAAAGAGAATGGGGAGCTGCATAGCTTTTTACAACAGGTAATTGTTCCACAAGACTTGCTTTTTAGAAATGGAGAAAACATCAGCGACCAAGCAAAACCTAAAGTCGGAGAACAGAAAAAAAAGATTGGGGAAATAAGAATGGCTATTTCAAGTGTTACTAAAAGTGTAGGTGCAGCAGCTGCTGCAGCTGAACAAGAACAGGAAGCAGCAGAAGAGCAAAGGAGGAAGGAACAGCTTCCTGTAGTGAAAATACCACTCACTGATCAAACGGTCATGCAGTTTGGTCTGCTGTCGAAGACTGATCAGATGGTCATGAGGCTTGGAGGGATGCTTTCACTAAATCTAACAGATTTTAGCAATAAAAATCACCGAGTTTGGCAAGACCTTCATGTTTTAGCATCTAAGGCTACAAGAACGACCACTGCGCTTTATCACGCAATTTTAGAGCAGACTTATGGCGCAGGAAAGCCTCATATTCAGGTTCAAGAAGGGGGGCAATGGGCACAAAACGGTCTAAATGTTTATACGAATTACAGGGGTTCTCCTGAAGTCGTGTCTCAAATTCATCGTGTTGTTGGAGTTTATTTCTCTGTCAGTCCTTCATATATTTGTTTAGCCCATGAGATGATTCACGCTTTGCATTTCTTAGAATTAGGGGCAGAAAAGATGGAAGAGCGAATTCAAACTAAGGTAGAAAGGTACAGCAATTTAGAGGAGCTCGAAACAATTGGACTTCCGAATGAAAGTGACAAAAGAGTGACAGAAAATGCTTTTAGGCGAGAAATGCGTTTACCTATTCGCATTACGCATTGGGGTACAGGGCAAGCAGACTTTACTGAAGAGCTGAAAAAGCTACAGCAAAGTGGGGAGTTAGATGCCTATCTAAGTTTTATGACTGTTTCAGAAGATTTGTTACCTAAACATGAGGATGCGAATCCTACGCCATCGAGTAATGGAGAGGAAAATGACAATAGCTAGTTCGACCGATGGTCTACAACCATACCGGGACTGCTTAAGAAAGTTCATCCTCACACATTTCGCACCTATTATGGGACTTTCTTAAGCAGTCCCATTTGGAGAGATACATTGTTTCAGTTGATCTACTTCCCGAATTGCCCTCGAATAAGTTGAACGATTAGGGATAGAAACTGTTTGATTTCTTTGTGAGTGTTCATGCGGCTTGTTGAGATGCGAAGTGAAGCCCCTGCCTCATGTCTAGAGAGCCCCATGTTGAGGAGGACGCGTGAAGGTTCGAGAGCTCCAGAACGGCATGCAGAGGCTTGACTGACGGCAACCCCGTGCATATCGAGTTGAATCAAAAGTGTTTCTCCATCGATTCCCGGAAAAAAGAGGTTACTCGTGTTTGGAACACGCGGACCCTCTCCATTGACTATTAGATCGGGGAATTCCTTTTTTAATTCAGACTCGAGGGTGGATTGCATTTCTCTCATGTGTTTAGAAGCTGTCTCTAGTTCATTTCGCAGAATCGAAATCGCTGCGCTTAGCCCAATAATTCCTTCAACATTTTCTGTGCCACCTCGAAGGCCCATTTCTTGATCGCCACCAAGGAGGATAGGGGAAAGTTTGTGTCCTCGGCGGACAAAGGCAAAGCCCACTCCTTTTGGGCCGTGAAGTTTATGAGATGAAAAGCCCATGCCAGTCACTCCATGAGGGATGATGAAGTGTTCTTTTCCGAGGAGTGCGACACCATCGAGAATCAAAGGGATTTGATGGCGATTTGCGACCTCTGCGACCTCTTCTAGACCGAGCTTTACTCCTGTTTCTCCATTAGCTGCAGAGAGGACAATCAGTTTGGTGTCATCTTGAATGGCTTGTTCTACTTCATTTGGTATTGGTGCGCCCCTTTTTCCCGGAGTAAGGTAGGTTGCATCAAAGCCTCTCTTTTCAAGCGCTTCAACACATCGAGTGACACAAGGGTGTTCCAGGTTAGAAGTAATAATATGACCTAAATTTTCCCTGCTTAGAGATCCTAGAATCAGAAGGTTCATGCTTTCAGTTCCTCCTGATGTAAAGAGAATTTCGCGTGGAGCCACACCGAGAAAGCCTGCAATATTTTCCCGAGCTTTGGAGAGGAGTTTTTTTCCTTCTTGTCCGTAGAAGTGAGAGCTGGAAGGGTTGTAGGGGCCAGATGACATGAAGGGAAGCATCTCATCCAATACGCGAGGATCCAACGGTGTGGTTGCGTTATTGTCGAGATTAATTCTGTTTCCCATCTTTTTCACTCACTTGAATCACAACGATTGTGATGTTATCGCTTCCTCCTCCGAGCTTCGCCTTTTCAATTAGAGACTCTGTCATTGCTTCAATACTCCAATTCTCAGAGAGAGTTTTAGCTATGACACTGTCATCGACAAAGTCTGTTAGACCGTCAGAGCACATCAAGTATACATCATGGGGAGCTACAGGAGCAACATGGATCTCGGGCTCGACATCCTTATGAGTTCCAATAGCTCTTGTTAAAACATTTTTATAAGGGAAAGGTTTGGCGTGATTGGGATCAAAGGTGCCTTTAGCAATCATTTGATTCCTTAAGGAGTGATCTGCAGTGAGTTGCGTTAGAATTCCTTCGCGGTGGCGGTAGATCCGACTATCCCCAACATGGCCATAAATCAAAGAGCGCTGGAAAAATAGTAAGGTGCAAAGAGTCGTTCCCATACCTTGAAGGGACTTCTCTTTTCTGCCCATATGGTAGACCCAGCTATTGGCGTTTTCGATACTGATTTTAGAAAAGGCGGAAAGGTCAAAAATGGTCCAGTTTTTTTCTTGAGAATCGAAGAGGTCTTTCATAGATGAGCAGACAAAATAGACGGCTTCTTTCGCTGCAACTTCACCCGCTTTATGTCCGCCCATTCCATCGGCAAGCACAAAGAAACTATGCTCATTTAGGGAGTCCCAAATGTCCTCGTTATTCTTTCTTACAAGTCCGATGTCCGACTGGCCAAAGGAGTCTAGCTGAAAGTCACAAAGAGGCACGAGGTCTTTCCTTTTGATCATTGCTGCAAAAGTATACGGATAACACTAATCGAATTGAATGTCATGTGTAAACCAATAGGGGCAAGTAAACTTTTTTCTCTTTCATAGAGGAAACCGAGAAAGAGAGAGAGGGTAAAAAAGGAGACGATCAAGGGGAGATTTTGAGGGCCTTGGCTTGGAGAAAAATGAAACAGCGCAAAGATCAATGAACTTAATATTAAGGCTGGGATAAAACTCCATTTCTGCTTGAGCCATGTCTGCATAAAGCCACGGAAAATAAGCTCCTCAAGGATGGGAGCGGCGATCACGATAGAAAAAATAGCACATGTGAGGAGTGTGGGAGACTTTGCAACAAGCCTTAGGTAGCGGACTGCGAGTTGTTCCATTCCAAAAGAGTCGAAAAGCCATCTGGTCACAACTTCTGAAAGTTCTCCAATCACAGTGGTTGCAGGAAAAGCGATTAGCCATGAGATAACCCCAAGACCAAAAAGCTTTATATGGGTGGAGAAGGGATCGTGACCATTTCCTTTCCAAATTACTTTGTTTGTCCCCTTTGGTTGAAGTCGACTGTAGATCACAAAAAATAGTGCGATTGTGAAAACCGAAATGAGTTGCGCTACAGTCATGGGAACAGCAATCTCATGCAATTCGGTAAACAGAGCTTTGATTGCTAGAGGGGCAATGACAAAAAAGAGGACACAGTAGATCCCAAACCCAATCAGGGGATAACGCACTTCTACATGTGGATTATCCTTCTTTCTTTTAGAGAAAAAACCAAACTTATGGAAGAGCCAAGAAAGCAAAACTCCAATAAGCGCAAGTAGGATGACCCCCTGGAACCGTCCCAAAGCTGCACACCCTCATTATCGGCTTTGCGATAGTAGGACGTAGCTTTCAATCCGCCTACCGACTTCTTTGATTAAAGCAGAGTGGGCAAGACCTAGGGGAGATGCCTTAAAAGTGATTCTTTTCCAGTGTTCAGGATTGCTGATATGCTCAATACTGGGTTTAGGAATCAGGTAGTCTTCTTGAACAAGCTCTTGCAAAACAATCTTAGGAGTTCCAGAGCGCAAATCAAAGATGCGAATCCTCATTGTCATCGTAAGTTCTGAAGAAGGTGTGATCTTGTCAATCAGGCGCTCTTGTGATTGTTTTGGGTGAACATCATGCTCCACAAACTCTGTAAAAACTACAAATTCATTTCCCTCAAACGCTTGTTTGATCCACTGTGTATCAACACTAAAGGGGTTTTGTGATTCAGTTAGGTAGCTCATTGTCGTGTGCACTTCATCAATTGAGCGCAGGCAGAATTGATCTCTTTTCGAAAGGTATTGGTGAATGTTGTGTGTGAACTCATCACCAAGACTCCACGTTAAACGAGAGTCGCTGCGGTCACATACAGGAACAACCGCTACAATAGGTTTTGCGCGTCCATCTTCATGGAAACGGCTCGCCTGAGTATCGTCTACATTTTTTGTACAGCCCCATAAAAAAGCGCAAAGTGCACAAACAATTGTCAGTTGCTTCACAGATCAAACTCCCCATAATCACATAGTTAAAAGAATCAACATATCAAAGTCTCTTCCTTTTAGGCTATCTTTACTTTAAGGAGACTGCTTAAGAAATTCCATCCTTACACATTTTGTGCCTTTTTCGGAAAAGTCGATACAAAATCAGCAAATAGCGACTTCCTTAAGCAATCCCTGTTGGTGAGAGAGTTTTAGCTACTTTATAATTTTGGAAAAATATGCTCAGGGTTTTTTTCGTGCCATCTTGCAGATCTTCAACGCATATTTTAAGACTACAGGTTTAGAAGGGTACCATTGTTTAAAAAATATGCTTAGCATAGACTGAGGCTTTTTAGCGGGGAGGCTAAGTGGAGCCAGTTTTTAAACGCGAGCAGTGGAAGTCAAGGTTAGGATTTATTTGGGCGGCTGTTGGGTCTGCTATTGGGCTTGGAAGCATATGGCGATTTCCCTATGTCGTCGGTCAAAATGGGGGGGCAACCTTTGTTGTGCTCTATTTGATTTGTTTAATCCTTGTTGGGTTCCCTGTACTTGTTTCTGAAATCTTAGTGGGTAGGACAGCAGCGCTTAATCCGTCTGGAGCTTTTCTGAAGCTTGGGAAGAATAGAAAATGGCAGGGGATTGGTAAGATGACGATCTTGACCGGCTTTCTTGTCAGTTCTTTTTATGCGGTGATTGCTGGGTGGACATTAGGTTATTTTCTTGAGTCCTTACTCGGTCATTTAGGTAGCCTTAGCACTTCCTCTGCTGCGCAAACTCAGTTTTTAAAACTCACCTCCTCACCCTTTTGGAGTGTGGGTTTTCTATTCGGTTTTTTGCTGCTTGCAATCTTCATCTTATATACTGGAGTGCAACATGGGATTGAGGCGGGAAATAAGATCATGATGCCGCTCTTACTTTTTGTTTTGATTTTTTTGGCGATTAAGGGACTTACGTTTCCGAAAGGGGAACAAGGGCTCACATTTTTATTTAAACCGAGTTTTTCAGACATCCGTGCTGAAACGATTTTGATGGCACTAGGACAGGCATTTTTTTCCTTAAGTCTCGGGCAGGGCACAATGGTCACTTATGGGAGTTACTTGCCGAAAAAAGAGAATATTCCAGGCACCTGTTTGCCGATTGCGTTTTTTGGGATTTGTGTCTCGCTCTTAGCAGGAATTGCTATTTTTACAATTGTATTTGCATTTGGACTGCCAGTGGCTGGTGGGGAGAGCTTGATGTTTCAAACTCTGCCTCTCATCTTTTCTAAAATTCCCGCGGGCTATTTGCTCTCTCTTCTCTTCTTCTTACTCCTCCTTTTAGCCGCGCTGACTTCACAAATCTCTGCGATGGAGCCTTTGATTGCCTATCTTATCGATGCGAGAAAATGGTCTCGCCATCGCGCTACATTAACTGTTGGGTTAGCAGTATTCATTGTTGCTCTTCCCTGCGCGCTTTCATTTGGTCCACTTAAAGGATGGACCCTTTTTGGCAAAACCTTATTCGACTTGATTTTGTATTTATGCCTGAACATTCTGATCCCGTTAGGAGGTCTTGGCGCTGTCCTATTGATCGGATGGAAATGGGGAATAAAAAAAACCCTTCCTGCTCTTCAAACAGGGGGAGAGGCCCTTTTCAAGAGGCTTCCATTTTTGCCCCACTACTTCAAGATTAGTATTAAATTTATCGCACCTCTTATTATTGTATTGATCTTACTCGATGCAATTGGTGTGTTTTAATTCGTATGATATTCGCTATTTTTGCCCTTTTTATTTTGACGCTTCCTGCACTCATTGCACGGTTTTTCTACCGGAAAGAGCGTTGGAATCGAAATACAATGATGGGCGTATTCCAAGACTTTTTTGTGGGTGGCGAACTTCTCTTTTTAATGTGGATTTTACCCGATGTGGTCTTTTCCTTTTTTTTACCGACCATAGAGGTAATTGTACTTTTTGATGCGCTTTTGTATCAGCGGCTATCTCTGCGTATGGAACCGAGTTTCTTTCTCCTTTTGCCCCACTATAAAGAGTATAGCGATTCGGCAAAGGCGCTCCGAGGAAGTCGCTCCCTTCCCATCATTGTGGTTTTAAGCATACTTCCATTACTACTGCTTGAACTTTTACCAGATTTTCGGACGATCGATCTGTTTGTTTTAGGAGGGACAGTCATTGGAGGGTTTTATCTTTTAAAAGAAGAGCCTCCGAGATTCGAGAACATTTTATATCGATACCAGAGAAAGGGGGGGCGCCGCTTGCTCGCTCTATTTCGTGAAGAGGCAGTTGAGACAGACTATTCTGACTTTGTAGCAGAGACCCTTCTTTCCCCAAATGAAATTTACGCGGCCCACTCGATTACTCACCCTTTATTCCGCTACACTGAAGGGTTTTCTGGTGAAAAGACATTTCATTTAGAAGTGGAGAAAAAGCCCCATGTGATGTTTCTCTATATGGAATCCCTACGCAGCTGTGATATGGAGCGTTTCGGAGGTCCTGCAGGGGTTGTTCCCTATTTCGAGAAGCTTGCAACACAGGGGATTTTCTTTTCTCAATTCTATTCAAACTCCTTATTCACAGTTCGCTCTGTTTTGTCAGGAGTCTATGGGATTCCCCATCATGTAGAACCGGTAGGAGAACTTGACCCCAATCTCAACTTAGTTGGGATGAATGAAATCATGAGACATGCTGGTTATGACACCCATGCGATGACGGGAGGAAGTTTTGCTAACGGAAATTTACGTTCTTTTTTTAGGCAGCAAAGCATCTGTTCATTGACCGATAAAAATACTCTTGCTTCTCGATTTCCAGATGCTGAGGTTAGTTCGTGGGGGATTCCCGATGAATATCTCTTTTCTTATGTTATGGAGCACTTAAAGGAGCATCGAGATACACCTCAGTTTTACTCAATTTTCCCAATTAGTAATCACCACCCCTGGATGCTTCCCGGTGGATATGAAGTGCCAGAATTTGGAGACGGAAGTCGTACTGCCTATAACCGCTTTTTACGCACTCTCCATTACTCTGACGCTCAGATTGGCCAATTGATTGAGGGACTTAGAAGTCATGGACTATTAGAAGACACTCTTCTCTTCATTTTTGGGGATCATGGGATGGTGTTTGATAAAAACGATAGTGGGCAAGCCTACCATCACGGACATGCTGAAGAGAATTTTCATGTGCCGTTGTTGATTTATACCGAAGGGGGCAAGCTGACACCTCAAGTGATTGATACCCCCGGATCACAGTTTGATTTGATGCCCACTCTAATGGATTTACTCAATTTAAGCGGGTTCAATGTGGGAACGGGCTCCTCACTCATGCGTAAGGAAGAGAAAAAGACCTTTTTCTTTCACAATCCAGCTTCAGAGGGGCCAGAAATTTGCGTGCGCTCGGGCAACTATAAAGGAGTCTTTTCCTCTACGAGTAAAGAGTTCAATCTCTATCGGGTTTTGGAAAATAGAGTGACTCCATATAATGAGCCAAACGATCCAGGGCGGCGCAACTTGAGAGATGCCTGCAGCGAATACCGACATTTTTTGTATTCACTTTACGACTCTGCACTTTTTTTACCCTCAGCTTTTAGCCAGAATCGCGAAGGCAAGTTTTTACGTTTTTCTCCTTCAAAATCCTATGAGGAGCTAGCGGAAGAAATTAAGAAAAAAAGTCCCATTTACGCCCTCTTTTTGAACCACCAGCCGGCTCTTTCAGATACCTTGATTGAGCAGATTGCAGTTCGCTCACCTAATCTCGGTGTCCTAGAACTCCAAGGATGTGGAGCTCTTTCTAACCACTCTCTCTCAGTGCTTGGATCTCAATGCCCAAATATCTCTCAGCTTGACCTCTCTGAATGCTCTTCAATTACTGGCACGGCATTTGCTATTCTTCTCGACCGGTTTAAACACTTGGAAAGGCTCTGTCTCAATGGATTTCCCTTCTTATCAGATGCTGTTATTTCTCAAATTGGGAATCGCTTCCATGCGATGAAGAGGTTTGAAATGATGAAGACGCCTGTGACTGACCGAGGGTTAAAGCGACTTGCCTATCTCTTTCCTCGCTTGACTCAACTAGCTCTTTCATTTGAGCCTATTTCTAAACTGGGCATTCGCGATTTTTTAACCCTTCTTCCCGTGACACATTTAACAATAGATGGGGGCGAGCGTTTAAAAGATGAGGATTTTCTTTCCCTTGTTCAGAGTCCCCATTTTTTGCATTCGTTGAAGCTCACTAATTGCTCAAGTTTGACAGAGTCTGTATTCCACTCTATCAAGCAGTGCTCTCTTAAAGAGTTGGTTTTCGAGGGAGTGCCAGCATTGAATGATGAGGGAGTTAAGGCACTTGAAAAACTCGGAATACCACGCTTGAAGGTAGAGTCTGAAAGTCAATGTTGAAGGCGACAAAACCACTCATAAACTGAAGGCGATTTCTGCCAGCAACTGAAAACCATCCCCTCCTTGAAAGGGACTGCTTAAGAAATTCCATCCTCACACATTTTTCGCTTTTTTTGGCAAAATCAAAATTTTTGCAAATCTCCTATACGTGAGGTTATGTAGATTTTCAACTCTTTCAATTTTTCTCAAAAACTGCTACAAAATCTGTAGAAAGCGACTTTCTTAAGCAGGCCCCTTTAGGCTGTACTCGCGCACTTGGAACCAGCAACGGGGCAAAAAACCGCGGCTCTAAAACTATTGCCTCCGGATTTTCTTCTGCTTGGCACGTAAGCCCTGTGGCTAAAATCAGAAACGAAAGTAGAAGCTGTTTTGCTCGGCGTTGCAATTTTTTTCTCAGTTTAGCGTTAGGGGATTGTCATATCTAAAGTCATATGATAAATTTAGTTAACAACTCTAGTTTACCGCAATCTTTTGAGAAACAGGTGCTTTTGTTATGCGCAGTTGGCTACTATTTTTATTTTTTTCCACCACATGCTTTTGCATTGAAAAAGAAGCAGTTAGTGAAAAAGCCCTGAAAATTTTTGAGCTCCTCCCCTTCGTTGTGCATCCTCCTCTAGTGGAACCCCATCTTCCACAGCAATTTCTCTTAGGAAGTCAAAACGGCGACCCCTATTTTTCTCAAGGATATTACTGGGGAAGTCAGAACAGCCTAGATGAATACTTTGCGCATCAAGATAAGCTCAGTGGATGTTTGATTCGCGCACAAATTTCCTCGTCAGTTTTTCAATCGGGTGTCGACAAGTTTTCTTTTGACAGAAACCCCAATGATTTAGCAGCTGCAGGTTTTACAGAAGTGAGAATGAATCGGGGCAAATGGGGGATCTTTCCTTATCGCGAAGTTCAAGCAAAGGGACCTAAGGGAAGACGCCACCATCAGCTTTGGGTAGGATTAAACAGTACTGAAGGAACAACGATCTACTTCCAGCTGATTTACCCCACTTTTTTAAATGAGCCAACCCAAAGCCAAAAGAAGATTTGGAAAGACTTTGTGATGAAAACAGGCCTCCTCAATCATGACGACCTGGTTTTAGCCCATGGGCTAAAGCAAAAGCGCAGACAGGCAGAAAGATCGCTCACGGCAGACTCGATCTCTTTTTCTGTTGAAAAAAGGAAGAGAGACCATAAATTTCTTGTGCGTGTTGACTCTCAAGATGAAAGGGTTCATGTGCAGAGTGTGAAGGAATGCATGTCCGTGGCTGATGCACTGAGGTCTGTGTCTGTTGTAGAAATTGAAGCGATTATTTCTAAAAATGAAGAGCAAGAGGTGAGAATTACGCACATTCCATGTTCTGTCGTTGATGAATTTTCTTTTGGGACAGATCTTCTAATGGTCAACCATCTTGAAGAGTGTGGTCAAGCACTCCTAGTCTACTAAGCTTGATCTACTAGGTTGTAGCGCCTTCTGGCTGTTTAGTTTCTCCTCCTTGAGTCTCAATCTCCTTAGGTCTTTCTTCCTCTGCCATTTCTGCTTCCTTGACCTTAAGCTCGCGGCTTAAGTAGCGCGCTGAGTGGCACCAATATGCTGCGACAGCAAATACGATTGGAAGTAAATAGGGTGTTGTCGAGAGAATGGACCCTGTTCCTGCGATCTGCAAAAAGAAGATTTGAATCCATGAAGAGCTCGACTTTCCAAGTCTCGATCCCACCATATCGATAGCGGCTTTTCCTTTGACTTTGAGCTCTTGATCGAGAGGGATGTAGGCCATTTCTTTTGTCGAGTCAAAGAAGGAGTATTTGACCACCTTACTGATAATATTTTGAAAGGCTCCAAACATCACAATCAGCGCTAGGGGTGTAAGTCCAAAGAGGGTGGCAAAAGGGTGGAGATGATTTTTGAAGAGGCATAGGGCAAAGAAGATAACTCCTGATACGCCGACGACAACAGGGGTGATTTGGGCGCTAAAGTGCCAGCCAAACCGCGCCAAGAAGTTGTTGCCGAGGAAGAGCACAGTAAAGAGCGCGACAATCCCCACAATAAAGGTCATCTTAGCAATAAAAGCCTGATATTCACTTGCACTAGGGTAGAGCATTTTAAGATGAGCCTTCCAGGTCACCTCTATCATATTGATGGTGAGGGCGCACCCAACGACAAGAGCTGCAATGGCGAGCAAATACTTGGATGAAAAGATGTGCTTGACACTTTGCCTTAGGGTGAGCTTGGTTTTCTCATTTAAGCTGTGTTTTGTGACTTTAGGGTCGTAGTAGCGCTTATCAGACAAGACGTAACGGTTCATCCACCAGAAAAGCCCCAAGATCAGCACGCCGCAGATTAGCACGTAAGTAATAAGGGATTGGAGCGAATGCGTATAGTTCTGACCAAACTTTGTATAGTAGAGAGTCAGGGGGCCTGCTGCAATCGTCGCCAGATCACCAGCAGCAATGAACAAGTTATAGGTTCGCCTCGACTCTTTAACCTGGCAAATGTGATTGACAAATCCCCAGTAAAGGATAAAGATCACAATTTGCGCCCAGAGCTCGGCAGTCACAAAAAAGAGAGAGTGGATCCAGTTTCGATAAACCGATATCCAGTGTCCAAATTGCGCTCCCCATTTTGCCGTAAGCCAATTTGCTGATTCATGAGGGGACAGAGTCTCGATGTTAGGATAGAGGTAGAACCCGTAAACAAATATAATCAACAGGAATACCGAAACAATGGAGTAGAAAAGTGTCGACCTTTTAAACGTATTGCTGAGCTTGGTATAGCCAACAGCGCAGAGAATCGATAGGGGGAAGACGACCCACCCTTTCAGAACGGGTATAACCTCAGCACCTGAATGGTTTGCTGTAACGACCAAGGTATCCTTCATACACGTAAGGATCGAGTAGACCATCGAAGCGAGAAATTTAAGGGAAAGAAGAGGAATGACTTTTTTTAGTTCGACCCGCTTAATGGGCCAAATCGTTTTGATCCAAGAAGATTTTTTAGCTTCAGATGTACGATCCATGACCTGTCATTTTAGCCATTAATATGACCAAATGCGATAATAACTGCAAGGGAAAAGTCTCAATCAATCTCTAGTTAAAAATTGAATTATGCTTTGAAAATTCCTCATTGTTGTGGGTGTGTTTTTGAATGGGGAGTTAGGATCTAAGAAGAACGCATCTCTTTGCCCCTGATTCATATTGCGCCACGTACGTTCTACAACGGCGTCATCTTTTGACCGCAGGAGCGTAAATGGCCGTTCTAAACTTTCTTGGTAGGAACGTACAGAAGCTGCACCTTCAGAGCTTAAAAATTCTTCTTGAAGATCTTCAGCTAGATATTTCCAAATGAGGTTGCGATTGAGCTTTTTACTGTGCAAGCTTTTCACATCGAGTCTTAGCTTGCCGATGAGTCCGGGATCGTTCTTAGGGGTCAGTTCTAAGACTTCTATTTTTAAACCAGGAGGAACTGTATCGTTTTCTAAAAATTCTGTTTGTTCCCTAGGACTCATTTTTTTCCAGTGCTCACGTTTCTGATTCTGAGTCAGTATCAATGCAGCAAAGGGATTAGTTTGCTCCAAGAATGACTTTACCCTAGCTCTTTGTTCAGAATTTAGCATACCGTAAGCATCCGTTAGAATGACTGCAGCCTGTATTGAACGCAACTTAACTGGAAGTACTAAAGTGCAAAAGGCGTAAATTGCTGCTACCGATCCATAACCGACAGCACTCCTTGTAAAGCTATGGGAAACATGGCTCTCACTCATATTCTCAGCAAAGTTGATCGAAATGTATATTGCAAATAGAGTTATAGCGATTCTTTCACCCTTATCCACACCATCAAAATATGCGTAGCACATGTGCCCTGTAATTGTAGGCAGGGCGTAATGTGCGTTGTCACAAAGGAACTGTGATGCTGAATTAACTAGGTGCATCGTCTTTACCTTGTATAATGGGACTTTTCCAACAGTCCCATAATTGCAAATATCATTTAGAAGTTTCTAATTTATTGAAAGAACAATCTTTTATATTAATTCAAATAAAAAGTATTTGCTCTTTCTTTTCTTATGTCGTAATAAAAGAGAAAGGGAGAGAGTCATGGATGAGAAGCGGATTCAGGCGCTGGATGCCTATTTTCGAGCGTGTAACTACTTGTCGGTTGGTCAGATCTATTTGAGATCCAATCCTTTACTTCGTGAGCCTCTCCATAAAGATCACATCAAAAAAAGATTGTTGGGTCACTGGGGGACATCTCCAGGGCTGAATTTCATTTATACTCATCTCAACCGTCTGATTCAAGATACTCAGTCTAAGGTGGTTTATATTGCAGGGCCGGGGCATGGGGGGCCAGCACTGAGAGCAAATACCTATCTTGAAGGAACCATGACAGAGATCTATCCCGATCTGTCAATGGATAGTGTGGGGATGACTAAGTTTATGAAAGATTTTTCTTGGCCGGGTGGGGTGCCGAGCCATGTGAGTCCTCCAACACCAGGATCGATCCACGAGGGGGGAGAGCTAGGGTACTCATTGGTTCATGCCTATGGAGCAGTTTTTGATCATCCCGATCTGATCGCAGCATGTGTTGTGGGAGATGGAGAGGCAGAAACGGGGCCACTTTCTGCGAGTTGGCACTCAAATAAGTTTATTAATCCTAAGCGGGATGGCGCCGTTCTGCCTATCTTGCATTTGAATGGATATAAGATCTCAGGACCAACTGTTCTTGGTCGGATGAGTGATGCAAAATTGAAGGCTCTCTTTGAGGGGATGGGATATCTCCCGCGGTTTGTGGAGGGCAGTGACCCTGAACACATGCACAAGGTTCTTTGGGAAGCTATGGACTGGGCGCACGATGAGATTCGCAAGATTCAGAAGGGGAAATTCGATGGTCAGCCGATCGATTGGCCGATGATTATCTTCCGAACACCCAAGGGGTGGACAGGTCCTAAGGTTGTGGATGGGCTGCAAGTTGAAGGGACTTTTCGCTCTCACCAGGTGCCAGTTTCTGATGTGATTGATAATAGTGAGCATCTGAAGCTTTTAGAAGAGTGGATGCGCAGCTACAAAATCGATGAGCTCTTCGATGATCAGGGAAGACCGACTCCGATCGTTCTTTCAGCGCTTCCTCCGAAAGAGCTCTGCATGGGAAGAAGTGAGTATGCCAATGGGGGAATCAAGCTCAAGGAACTCAAGTTGCCTGATTTTTGTAACTATTGTGTGGATGTCCCGAAGCCAGGTGGAGTGATTGGAGAGGCGACCCGTACATTGGGGAGGTTTGTCTGCGATATCATGAAAGAGAATCCGGATCAATTTCGTATTTTTTGTCCCGATGAAACGAAGTCGAACCGGTTAGATGCTATATTCGAGCTGACGGGGCGGACCTATCTTGGCCCTATTTTGGAGAGTGATGAGGCTCTTTCTCATGAAGGGCGCGTGATGGAAGTGCTGAGTGAGCACCTTTGTCAAGGATGGTTAGAGGGGTATCTTCTTACGGGGCGTCATGGTCTCTTTCCGTGCTATGAAGCATTCGCTTTAATTGTAGACTCGATGCTTAACCAACATGGAAAGTGGCTCAAAGCTTGTCAGGAGCTTTCTTGGCGCAAACCCATTGCCTCCTTAAATTATCTGCTCACGTCACACGCTTGGAGGCAGGATCACAATGGGTATAGTCATCAAGGACCGGGATTCATTGAGTCGGTGATGCAGAAGAAGTCTTCTGTTGCGCGTATTTACCTGCCCCCTGATGCGAATACGTTGCTCTCTGTTGCAAACCATTGTCTGAAGAGCAAAGACTACATCAATTTGATTGTTGCGGGGAAGCAGCCGATGCCACAGTGGTTAAGCTGTGAACAAGCATCTGAGCACTGCTCGATTGGTGGAGGTGTTTGGGATTTTGCGTCTAATGACGAGGGGAAACCCGATGTTGTGATGGCCTCTGCAGGAGATACTCCAACACAAGAGCTTCTCGCTGCGATCTCGATTCTCAGAAAGAAATTTCCCGAGCTCAAGATTCGCATGGTAAACATCGTTGATCTGTTCACTTTATTGCCCCATACAGACCACTCTCATGGGTTTGATGAGGAGATGTTCTCTGGACTCTTTGGTGTGGATGTTCCAGTTGTTTTTGCCTTTCATGGTCATCCAAGAGTGATTCACGAACTGATTTATAAAAGGCCAAATCCCCATCGCTTCCATGTGCGGGGATATATCGAAGAGGGGACGACGACGACTCCATTTGATATGGTTGTTTGCAATGAGATGAGCCGATTCCATTTGGCGATTGAAGCGCTGCGCCGCGTGCCTAAAATGCACACAGCGAGTGGTGACTTCATTACTGAGTGCGAACAGATATTAAAAGATCATAAGCAATACATTTATGAGTACGGGGAGGATATTCCTGAAGTTCGTGACTGGAAATGGGAGGTATAAAGATGGGTGATTTTGACAAAGTATCTCCTGAGGAGACAGTTGCGCAGCTTAGAACGGACTTAAAACAAGGGCTCTCTGCTGAAGAGTGCAAGAAGAGGCTTGAGGAATATGGAGAAAATATTCTTGAGTCGAAAAAAGAGAGTCTTTGGCTCACCCTGTTTAAATTCTTCTGGGGACCGATCCCATGGATGATTGAGATCGCAGCGATTTTGTCGGGAAGTCTACAAAGGTGGCCTGACTTTATTATGATCGTCGCTCTGCTTTTGATTAACGCAGCACTTGGTTTTTTTCAGGAGTATAAGGCAAGCAATGCAATCGAAGCGCTCAAAGATAAACTCGCCCTTAAAGCGCGCGTTTTGCGCAATGGAAAATGGCAAGCGATTGCTGCTAAAGATCTAGTGCCAGGAGATGTCGTTACAGTTAAGCTCGGAAATATCATTCCAGCAGATATTAAGCTCACTGGAGGTGAGTATCTCACTGTTGACCAATCGGCTCTCACAGGGGAGTCCCTTCCCGTCGATAAGAAGGTGGGAGACATGGCTTTTTCTGGAACGATTGCAAAGCTGGGAGAAATGACAGGTGTTGTGACGGAAACTGGGTTTAAGACTTTCTTTGGAAAAACTGCGCAGCTTGTCGCTTCTGCAAAGACGACCTCTCACTTTCAGCAGGCTGTGATGAAAATTGGGCACTTCTTGATTTTCATGACGCTAGGGATTGCTGCAATCCTACTAATTATCACTCTTTTCGAGATTGAAGTGACACATACTCTCCATTTTGATCTCGGAAATCTGGTGATTTTCTTGCTCGTTCTCGTTGTTGCAGGGATTCCTGTTGCACTGCCTGCAGTCTTATCCATGACCATGGCGATTGGCGCAAGTCGCATGGCAAAGATGAAAGCGATTGTTGCTAAGTTGATTGCGATTGAAGAGCTCGCAGGGATGGATATCCTCTGTTCAGATAAAACAGGAACCCTAACGAAGAATGAGCTGACTGTAGGGGAGATCCAAACGTTTGGAGGAAGTAGTGAAGAGGTGTTATTGAATGCGTGCCTATCATCTAACCTCGATGGAGATGATCCGATTGACCTTGCGATAGGAAATGCATTTGAGAATCAAGCAAGTCTGTCATCGTTCAAGACGGAAAAGTTTATTCCCTTTGATCCGATTAATAAAAAAACAGAAGCGGTGATTTCTGGTGGAGGTGGGGAGTTTCGCGTTGCGAAAGGTGCCCCTCAAGTGATTTTAGCGCTAGCAAACCCCGATCAAACGCTTAGCTCAAAGGTGAATAAAGCTGTGGATGCCCTTGCAGCGCGTGGGTTTAGAACTTTAGGTGTAGCAAAGCAAGAGGGAGGTTCTTGGAAGTTTTTAGGGCTTATTCCTCTATTTGATCCACCTCGAGATGATGCAAAGGAGACCATTAAACATGCCGGGGAGATGGGGGTAAAGGTGAAAATGGTCACAGGTGATCATACGGCGATTGCAAAGGAGATTTCTGGATCACTCGATCTCGGGACTCATATTCTGCCTGCAGGAAAACTCCATGAAACGAAGGCAGATGATAAAGCTTTCGAAGAGGCAGATGGTTTTGCTGAGGTATTCCCCGAACATAAGTTCGAAATCGTCAAAAAAATGCAGGCGCAAAAGCATATTGTCGGAATGACAGGAGATGGTGTGAATGATGCGCCAGCTCTAAAACAAGCCGATATTGGAATTGCTGTGAGCAACGCAACTGATGCAGCGCGTGCTGCTGCAGATCTCATTCTTACGCAGCCAGGTCTTCCTGTGATTAAAAAAGCGGTTGATGAAGCGCGTCGGATTTTTGGGCGAATGAAGAGTTATGCAATGTACCGTATTAGTGAGACATGCCGGCTTCTATTCTTTTTGTTCTTAGCACTTGTACTCTTTGAACTGCAACCTCTAACCGCGGTGATGATCATCACGATCGCCCTTTTGAATGACATTCCTATCATGATGATTGCCTATGATCATATGGAGGTGGACCCTAGACCGACGAAGTGGAATATGCATGAGGTCTTTACGGTAGCGATAGGGCTTGCAGTCGTTGGAGTGATCTCGACTTTTGGGCTATTTTGGATCGGAAGGGAAGTGTGGAATTTTGACCTTGCTCATAGCCGAACATTGGCGTTTTTAGCGATTCTTTGTGGGGGTAACCTGACGATCTATTTAACGAGAAACGCAGGAGCTCTCCTTTCGCGTCCACTTCCTGAGTGGAAGTTTTTCCTAGCGACACTCTTTTCACAAATTGTCGGAACATTGGTGTCTGTGTATGGGCTGGGGTCAGATGACTTTATGGGAATTGGATGGAAGTATGTCGGCCTTTCGTGGCTCTACATCGCTGTCTGGTTTTGGATTTGCATGCTGACGAAAATGGGGCTTTATCGGATTCTACGCTTAGCTGGGAAACACGACCCATTTGTTAAGGCGACCTCTGAGGATCTTCATAAAAATTAGGTCTATCTCTTGACAAGGCGCTAGGTGTTTCTGCATCCTATGCATCACTATGGTTCTTGATTCTGAAATTCTAGACGATCTCCTCGAAAGTGCCGCAGATGCAACGGAGCAGCCGCGATCTCCAAAAGGGGGGATCCCCCGCCAGTTTCTGCCTAAAATTTTACGCAATGCACTGAGATGCTTTGTGCTTCCGTTTGTCTTGGTCGATTATGGAATGCAAAGAGTCGCCAAGTGGATCATACGCCCTCCCTATAAGCGTGTAGGTGCCTGTAAACGTCGGGGAAACTGTTGCCACTATATCCTTATCGCAAAATCCCGCACCTTGATGGGGCGCCTATTCCACTTTTGGTATACACAGGTCAACGGCTTTTACCCTAGAATGAAAGAGGCCTCTATCTACGAAGGGAAAGAGATGTACGTGATGGGATGTCGCCACTTGAAAAAAGATGGCTCTTGCGGTTCCTATCGCCTACGGCCAATGATCTGCCGTCAGTGGCCAGTCATTGAACATTTTGGTGTTCCAAAAGTTTTAAAAGGGTGCGGCTTTGAGGTCAAAGAGCGCCAAAAGAAAAAGCCTGCATCCGGCCACCCGAAACTTAACATCCTTAATTGAGTAAAAACACACTTTCTCGTAACCTTGTCTTTTGAACTTTTAATGTAAGGTGGTTTCAAATGACATTTAAGCAACCAGATCTCCCCTATGATTTGAATGCCCTAAAGGGATTTGCCTCTGAAGAGCAAATGGATTATCACTACAACAAGCACCATGCCACTTACTTTAAAAAGCTCAACGCCCTCGTTGATGGGAAGCCTGAGAGCGATATGGATCTAGAAGCTCTCGTAAAGAGTTCTTCGGGTGGGGTGTTCAACAACGCTGCTCAGGCATTGAACCACACCTTTTTCTGGGACTGCCTCACTCCAAATGGAGGCTCTGCGCCTAAAGGTGACGTTAAAGCAGCGATTGATCGCGACTTTGGAAGTTATGATGAGTTCATGAAGAAGTTCTCTAATGCAGCAACGGCCCTTTTTGGGTCGGGATGGGCTTGGCTTGCTTCAGATGCTGGAGGAAAGCTTGAAATTATGCCCCTAGGGAATGCTGACACGCCATTAAAGCATGGGAAAACACCAATTTTGACACTCGACGTCTGGGAACACGCTTACTACATCGACTATCGCAATGAGCGCCCCAGATTTATTGAACAGTTTAAAGATTATATCCACTGGGACTTTGTTGAAAAATGTTACGCTAAACGGTAGTTATGAATCAGGAAAAGCAGCAGCTTATCGCGCTATTAGAGGAGATTGCAACAAAGCAGAAGAGCATTTCTGCATGTCACGATTTCTACCTCTCCGTTGAAAAAGTCATTGAAGATAAGCGGAAACGGAATACTGATCCGCTAGAAATGGAAGAAATCCTCAAAAAGGTCAATACCTTAAACAGAGAGTATGA
The DNA here is from genome assembly GCA_030149435.1 of Simkaniaceae bacterium. GTDB lineage: Bacteria > Chlamydiota > Chlamydiia > Chlamydiales > Simkaniaceae > JASBRR01. The sequence continues at coordinate 5,109 of JASBRR010000036.1, read as the reverse complement.
GCAGAAGTGTGATATTTTTTATGAAGAGCTCAATGCTGTCCTGTTGAAAGGGCATGACCTTGCAAAGAAAATCGGCCATGAAGTTCAGCACGACTATAAGAAGCTTTGGGACTATATGACCCAGTCTACCAGATATGAGGTGGATGTTGATCGAGTCATGCGAGATATCACATATATCAAAGGAATCTTGAATAAATAAATCCTTAGGGATAAAACGAAAAGAAGTTAGATATGAGATTTTTTCATGTGGCCTTCTTTGAAAATTCTATGCATTCTGCTCCTCTCCTCAACAACCCTTTTTGGTTCTGTTGGGGAAGTCGTTTTGGATCAAAAATATGTTGTTCCCGATACAGAGGAAAAGCGAACTTATCAAGATATTATCTTAGATTGCGGGAAGGAGGGTGAATCCCACTTCACGATTAGCTTGCCTGAGAATATCCCTGAAGAGGGACTCGAGTGTATTGCAGTCATTGGAGGGTTGCAAACAGGCCGGGAGAGTCTCAAGTTTGTTCCTAGCCATGGCGCGCAAGCTCTTATTGCTTATGAATATCCCGCTCGACTCAAAGAACTTCATAAATATGATGTTCTTTTGCATCTCTATTCTGTCAGAAGGGCTGCAATCTCCGTTGCTCCGCAAATCGTTGAGATGATCAAGTATCTGCAAAAGCAGTCATGGCACAAAAAAAACACCAAAGTCAGTGTTATGGCTTACAGTTTTGGCGCAGTCTTCACACCAGTCACCTATGTAACGGCACAAGAAGCGGGAGTTACGCTGGGGCCGGGAGTTCTAGCCTATGGAGGTGCCGGTGCCTATTGCCTTTTCAAAGCGAACTTGCCAGGTCCTTCATGGCTGAAAGAGCCCTTTGCGAGAATGGGAGCTGCACTTTTTAAGCCAATCGATCCGATTATTTATGCGCCAAAAATGAAGGGAAACTTTTTAATCATCAATGGCGCATTCGATAAGCAAATTCCCAATCCTTGCGCGGAGAAGCTGCAAGACCTTATCCCCCCACCAAAAACAGTGATGACCCTTCAAACAGACCATATGCATCCAAAGAATGCGGACCTAAATCTACGCCTCATCACAGTTAGTCGCAACTGGCTAAACGAACAATCTTAGTAATTGTAAATGGATGTGCCCAGAAGAGGACTCGAACCTCCACACCTTGCGGCACCAGAACCTAAATCTGGCGTGTCTACCAATTCCACCATCTGGGCTTGAAGAAACTCTTATTTTGAGCTGATCAATGACTTTTCGTCAAGAGATAGTAAGACTAATGTGGGAGCTTCGAACTCTTGATGATCTTTTTTTTATATTCTAGCCGATCAAGAAGCATATTAGGGGCGCATATGAATTTGTTCCAGGTTTCACCCCTTCAGCACGTAGTGCTAGTTAGCTGACACTCGAGCGTAACCAAATAATCCCAAAAAGCGTCTCCTAAATCGATTTGTAGACGATTTGTCTATTAAGTAGCGAAAAATGGTTTGATGGATATCAAATTTAGTCTTTTTAGAACTGTCCACAAATTTATAAATTAGTAGACAGCAAAGCAGGTTGGTCTTGCGCCTTCTGAAAATATTCAGCTTGATCGAGGTATTTTTATAATCGTCATAAGGTAAGGAAGATAAAAGCTTGTTGAATAAAAAGTATCTCATAGGATACAATTAGAGGTATGGAAGTAGAGATTGAAATCTATGAAACTCACACAGGCCGAAGGCCTTTTATAGAGTGGCTTGAAGACTTGAAAGAGATCCACACTCGGGCAAAAATTCTCACCCGAATAGATCGCCTTCAGCTTGGCAATTTTGGAGATTGCAAATCTATAGAGAACGGGGTTTATGAGCTTCGCATTCATTATGGACCTGGGATAAGGGTGTATTACTCAAGAATAGGAATGAAAGCGATTCTACTGCTGTGTGGTGGAGACAAGAGTTCTCAAAAAAAGGACATCAAGAAAGCAATTGCATTTCTTGAAGATTATAAAAATCGAGAGGGTTAAATATGGCAAAAAGTGTGAAATATCAAGATTGGCTTATTGAAAAACTACGTGACCACGACGAGGCAGTTGCATATCTCAACGCGGCTCTTGAAGAGAGCTTGAAAGGTGACGAGGAGTCTCAAAATCTTTTTCTTCTTGCTGTTAGAAATGTTGCTGAAGCACAAGGGGGAGTGTCGGCTCTAGCTAAAAAAGCCCACCTGGGTAGAGAGAGTCTCTATAAAACATTGTCTGAAAAAGGGAACCCTAAATGGCACACTCTTGTTTCATTGATCATCGCACTGGGTTTGAACTTGCGATTAAGCTAAGACGCTCTTTTTCAAAGTTCATTTTACTCAACTAGGCATGATGAAATAGACTTTGATTTTCTGAACCAGTTTATCGTACTTTAGGTTTCCTATGAGAAGAGAACAAGAGTTTGCAAAAATAAAGAGTTCAAAAAAACGGTCGTTTTTCTGAACTTTCTACTGTCTTCGATCGCCCTTTTTTGGATTTAGTGATATGAGACCTAAACCTTGTAAAATCTCTATTAGAGGGTTGACTGACTATTTATCATAGACAGCCGGACCGTAGAATTGAATCGTAACTGTTGCTGCTACGTTCGCAGCCAAATATGCAATTCCTCCTCCGACCATTCCGTATGCTGTAGTTTTTGATGAGTCTCCAGTACAGTTTTGAAGGGGGGTAGACTCTTCGGTTGATGCCGACTGAGTTAGGGATAGAGCTCCGACAGTGATAGCAGAAATTGCCATAGCAATGTGACCCCATTCTGCAATTATCTGTCTTGGTCTAGGAGATCCTTTGGGGTCCCAAAAAACTGCAGCGTATCTATTTACTCCGGTTTTTTCCTGAGGTTCAGGTTCTTTCAAAAATTTTCCTTCTTCGAGTGCCTCCCGAACTCCTTTTCTCCCACGAAGAATCGTTTGTTCGTGATGTAAGACATAACCTTGGATGACTTCTCTAAATACAGTGGCAATTCTCTGATCGTTTTCATTACCTCGCTTTCGTTTGTCTTCTAAAAAATGGAAGCTTTTTTCTAAGATCAGAGCACCGCCAATTTCGTTTGATTCCCTAAATATTCGTTCGACGACCTTTGATATATTCGTCCTTTGTTGCTTAAGATCATTGGTACTGCTGATCCTTGAAAAATCCTGGTCAGAGATAATATATTCACCAAGAAAGGCACCAGCTTGTGCGGCGCTAGAATTAACTAAAGAGCTCATACTTAATTTCCCTCTTTTAAATTAAATCTATTAATTTTTGAAATTATTATACATTGTTTGTTATATAATTAAAACAATAATATTAAAATCAAAAATTGTTTTGTTTTCGAAATCAAGATGGACATTTATTTTAAAAGATGTTACTATAGGTACTATAGTTTGTGTTGTAGGTGTGTATGGCATGTTGTAGCGATATAATTTTAAGATGCTTTGGCTATCCTGTTGATTCTGAAAAAGTTAGGAAAGACCTCTATAAAAAAGATGATGATAAGCCTCAGAAAGTGACAGATTTTGCTATTTCGGAAATCAGAGGATTATGTAGCAAAGCAATAATTTCAAATACTACTGATTATAAAAGACTTGCAGAAAAATATATTGAAATCTTTGAAGTAGATCGAGATCGCATTCTTGAGGCAGATGGTGTTCTAGGAAATGCTAAAAGTCATTTTAATGGAATAGTACAGCCTTTTAGTGAAGCAATTGCTAGTGAGGCAACAAAGAGGCTTCACAACAAGGTTTTTTCAGAAAGTCAGGTCACTGAATTGTGTTCCTATGTAGTTGCGAAAACATTCACCACTACAAAAGCGTAAGCTATTCTAAGTAAATATGCCTTTGCTCGTCGCGGCAATAATTTATTTCAATAAATACTGCCGTTTAAAGGAGATTAATAATCAAAAATCAGTTTTAAATCAAATCTATATCACAAAGAAGCAAACAATTTTATGTACTCTAAGTTATCCCTATGTCTTGCATTCAAATGGCCAAGTTGACTAGGTATCCCAATAGCTTTAGCAAAAACTGTTAGGTCTAGGCGGTCCTTTTCTCTTGAAGAATCTAACTTAAGCTCAAAAATAGACTGAAGATCAGCAATAGGACACCCCAATTTTTCTGAGGTATCGTCTTTTCTGATTTTTTTTGGAATTGTTGACTGGTCAGCAATTGGGTTTCCAGCTAGTAAAAAATCGACATAGCCGCCACTAGGAGAAATCCAAGTAGGTACGCCAATAGACGAGTGGTCTTTTCGCCAGCCTTTGAGATACTGTCAAAAGTTGTGTCTGAGAGTAAAAACGCATCTTTGGAACCCATCATTTAAGCTGCTTTTTTCACCTCTTCGTTATCCTTAAACTTGATGCCTGTCAGCACCTTAATGATTTCCTTGCTGCCATTTAGCCTCCTCCATTTGGTTTCAGCAGTAAGGGCCAGTTTAAACACCATTGATAGGGTCGCTGTTCTAGATCCACATCTCTTGGTTCTTTTTGAGCGATGCCGAATCGTTGCAAAGGTCGACTCTATTGGATTGGTCGTTCGTATGTGTTGCCAGTGCTCTGCAGGATAGTTGTAAAAACTGAAGAGGGATTCTTTGTCTTTAGCAAGGCATTGGCATGCCTTGGGGTACTTTGACCTTGCCCCGAAAAAGTGGACGGTTTTAACATAGGCTTTTCTGTTGTTTTTCTTCAAATTTTACTGGGCTAACATAGCCCAATGTTGAGTGCCTTCTCTTCGTATTATAATAACACTCTATATAGTTAAATATCTCACTTTCAGCATCTTTTGCATTCCTGTAAACTTTACCTCTTATGCACTCTCTTTTCAGCGTGCTGAAGAAACTTTCCATTGCTGCATTGTCGTAACAGCTCCCTTTGCTGCTCATGCTTCCTATGATCCCATTCTGGCCAAGGAGCTTTTCTACCGATTGTGACCCATATTGCACCCCTTGATCCGAGTGAAAAACAAGCCCTTTTTTAGGGCCTTTTCTTCGTGTTATTGCTTGGCCGAGTGCTTGCAGTACAATCTCTTGCCTCATGTGTGGCTTCACTTTGTGACTCACGATTTTCCTAGAGTAAAGGTCCATTATTGCGCATAAATATGCCCACCCTTTTTCTGTTCGG
>JASBRR010000030.1 GCA_030149435.1 Simkaniaceae bacterium | reverse complement strand
TTACAGATTTTGCGGCGTTTTTTGAGAAAAATTGAAAGAGTTGAAAATCTACATATACCTGAGTATAGGAGATTTACAAAAATTTTGATTTTGCCAAAAAAGGCGAAAAATGTGTGAGGATGGAATTTCCCAACAGTCCCTCTAAATATTTTGGCTGTGCTCTCTCAAAATTAAGCCGTTGAGATTTAGTGAAATTTTAATGAGATTTGGGCAGTTTTAGACGAAATGAATAGCCAAAGCGCTATTTATGAGGAAAAAAATGCGCAAAGATCTTAAAAATGTTCCTGAAGATCAATGGTTTAATTTTTAGAGCATAGCCTATTTTTTGAGAGGTGTGAGTTTGGCTTTTGTACACAACAGTAGAGTAGGCCCCTATTTGGTTTTTGGGCTTTCTGCTCTGTTTTCTCTTTTTGTCTTCATCCTTCAAGGCTCTCCAAGTGTGATGATTCCCGAACTGATGGGAGCCTATAGTATCGATATGCTTGCAATTGGCTTGCTCAGCTCCAGCTTCTTTTATACCTATATTGCCCTTCAAGTCCCCGCCGGCATGATGCTCGATCTCTGGGGGCCAAGGAAAGTATTAAAGTTTAGCTTCCTGCTCGCTTCTATTGGTGTGATTTGGTTTACTTGCTCCCATAGCTTTTGGGAAGGTCAGGCGAGTCGCATGCTGATGGGGATGGGAACCGCGCCAGCGATCATCTCCTCATTTTGCTTAGCCTCGCGCTGGTTTAAGCCCCATTTGTTCGTCCTTCTCTGCGGCCTAACAGAATCTTTAGCTCTCGTTGGTGGGGCCTTTGGTTCGGGCGGTCTTTCTAAGCTTGTGATTGCTTATGGCTGGAGGGAAGCGATGCTTGTTGTATCTGCTTTTGGCGTGATGATGACTCTCCTCTGTTTTTATCTGATTCACGATCACCCTGATACCAATTACCAGCAAGGAGTCAAAAAAACCTTCAGTATGGTAATCGACCATATCCGGGAAAATTTTTCAAAGGTTATCAGCGAGAAGCAAATCTGGCTCAATGGGCTCTATGCGGGACTGATGTTTGGAATGATCCCCGCCTTTGCTGCGCTGTGGTCTGTTCCCTACTTTATTAAGAGATTCGATCTCTCTGTTGACATCGCAGCGATGATGGCAGCGACTTTTTTTATTGGAGCTGCAGTAGGCACCTTTTCGCTGGGATGGCTTGCCGTATCCATTCATCGCAAGCGCCTCTTTATGCTGATGGGAGCAGCGTTAGCCTGTTTTCTCATGCTCCTCGCGATTTACTACCCTTTCATACAAGTCACTGGGATGTTTACGCTGCTCTTTTTTTGTGGCTTTTGTTGCAGTAGCTTTGTTCTCTCTTTCTCCCAAATCAGCCACTATGTCGACCCCAAATCTAAAGGGATTGCCATGGGGCTTGCAAATATGCTCTGTTTAACCTTTGGTGCGCCTTTCTACCAACCTCTAATCGGCATGCTGCTCAAGTGGAGCGCCAATGAAGAGTATACCCTGGCTGATTATCAACTGGCATTTACCGTGCTCCCCGCTTCCCTTCTCATTGCGTTTATCCTGACGTTCTTTATTCGGGATACAAAGCCACATGGTAAACAAACTATAGCTTGACCTCAGTTTTGAAGCGAGGCGTGGCGTTCGTTTCCTCGATGAGAAAGAGACTCGAGATCAGTCCAACAACATAACAGAGAGGGATAAGCAAAAGGCCCAATGAGAAGTCACCAACTGTATAGTTAGGGGTTCCCCCTAGCATCTCTCCGTTCCAACTTAAGTATAAGATCCAGCCAACTAGAGGCTGAAAGAGCGCGCCTCCTGCAACAACCGCCATGTTGTTGAGCCCCACCGCTGTCGAAGTGATTGAGGGGCGACTGATATCTTTGACAACTGCAAAGGTGAGGCTCTGGCCTGCTCCTGCGATTCCAAATCCAAAAAGCAACACGAAAGTTGTCCAAAAAGGGACGGGGAAGAAGAGCAGGATCACTGAAGAGAGCAGCCCAACTGCCGCACACGCAGTTAAGATAGGGGTGCGCTTTAAGATCTTGTCTGAAAGCCAGCCAATAAAAGGAGCGGTGAGTGCAATCCCAATCCAAATCATGCCGGTCGCAAATGCAGCCTCTGCATTACTTGCATCATAACGCTTAATCAAGTAGGGCACTCCCCAAAGAGCTGCAAAGATTGCAACGGGTCCCCAAGAGCAAAAGGCATAGAGAGCAATCCACCAGGTTTGTCGGTTTTTGAAAATTGCCTTAAGTTCCCGATACAAATCGTGTCGACGAGGAGCTGCGGCCCGTTTCCCCTGAGGGCTATCGCGAATCACAAGAATACAAAAGGCAGCTAAGGCAAAACCAATGAGGGCAATCATCATGATGATGGTGCGCCATCCATAGCGTTCAAGAAGAATTGCCAGGGGTTGAGTTCCTCCAAGAGCTCCAATCGCCGCTAAAAACTGGGCACATCCAACGAGGAGGGCAAAGTGGTGAGGGTGAAACCACCGAAAGGCAACGGTCAAAACTCCAATAAAGGCAAAGGCCGAGCCAAACCCCATCATAAATCTGCCTAGGCTAGCAAGAACGACACTGTGTGTGGCTCCAAAAAATAAGGCTCCAAGTGCACATGTCAGCGCGGCGACAGAAATGAGAATTCTGGGACCAAAGCGGTCAAAGAGCATTCCTGCGGGAATTTGCATCAATGTGTAGCTGTAAAAATAAACAGCTGACATGAGTCCCAGCACCCCAGCGCCAATCTTAAAGTCGCGCATCAGCTGAAAGGCCATCACACTCGGGGAGACCTGAACGCCCATCTCATAGAGGAGAAAGAGTGTGGCTAAGCAGTAAATGATTATGGCTAAGCTAGTTCTAAATGGACTCATCAATTGCAAACATTATATTCTTATATTATTCCTTATAGGGTTCTCCCCCTTTTTTCTTAAGGGAAAAAGAGCTATACTACACCCTATGAAAATTGCAATTGCCTTATCAGGAGGAGTGGACTCCTCAACAGCAGCCTACCTCCTTAAACAGCAGGGGCATGATGTCTTTGGCCTTTTCATGAAAAATTGGGAGGAAACAGATAGTGATGGCAGGTGCACAGCTGAAGAAGATTATGCCGATGTCGTCCGGGTCTGTGAGGCGCTCGATATCCCCTATTACAGTGTGAATTTCGCCAAGGAATATTGGGATCAGGTCTTCAGTCACTTCCTCGACGAGATGAAGCTGGGCTATACACCTAACCCCGATATCTTGTGCAACAGAGAAATCAAGTTTAAGGTCCTCTATGAAAAGGCTCTGGCTCTGGGGGCTGATATGTTAGCAACAGGTCACTACTGTCAAACCGATGGAGCAGTCCTACTTAAAGGAAGCGACCCCAATAAAGATCAAAGTTACTTTCTTTACACGATCAAGCGCTCTATTTTAAAAAATGTACTCTTCCCGATTGGAAATCTACAAAAACCAAAGGTGCGCGCCTTTGCAGAGGAGGCAAATCTTCCTGTCTTTAACAAAAAAGATAGCACGGGGATCTGCTTTATTGGAGAAAGGCATTTTGGAGAATTTCTTTCAAAGTACCTTCCCCCTGAAGAAGGGCCTATCGAAACACTTGATGGCAAGGTTCTAGGGACGCACACCGGCGCTCACTACTTTACTCTTGGGCAAAGAAAAGGGCTTGGCATCGGAGGCGAAGGAGATGCCTATTTTGTGGTTGGGAAAGATATTAAGCGCAATGCGGTAATCATTGCTCAGGGAAAAAATCACCCCGCTCTCTTTTCTTATTCGCTGACTGCCGATGAGATATCCTGGGTTGGCGAGCCTCCGAAGCTCCCTCTGCGCTGCGCTGCTAAAATCCGCTACCGCCAGCAAGAGGAGCCTTGCCTGGTTGAAAGCCTTGGCAAAGACCAATTGCGCGTCACTTTTGATCAACCTCAACGGGCAATCACCCCAAGACAATCTGTTGTCTTTTATGATGGCCCCCACTGTTTAGGCGGAGCTATGATTGAGAGGGCTGGCGTCTCCCTTTTTTCAAATTAAAATAATCTCCAAAAAGTGCCCTGATATCCGCGTTGCGGAAAACCTTTCCGTAGGAAAAAAATGTCCCTCCAAAGAGGATTAAACCCAGTAAAAAACCCACACTTTTCTGCTCAACAAGTTTACTCGCAACAACACTCGATAGAGAAGCTAATCCAGCAGCTACCACAACCTGAATGATGGCCGCGGGACGTACGTGGTGCTTCCACCCTTTCTTTGCAAGCGCCTTCCAAAGTAAGAAGGCGTTCCCGCCTGAACTAAGACTTGTTGCTAAGGCAGTACTAACAGCACCGAGTCCAAAAGCAAAAACGAAAAGCGCATTCATGCCGAGGTTCAGAGCAACAGAGAGTGTGGAGTGGAGAGCTGGTGTCCGAAAATCCCCTTCAGCATAGTAGATTGCAGAGTAGAGCATCACAAGAGTTGCGGGTAACAGTCCCAGTCCATATGCAGAAAGGCATACACTTGTAGTTTGGACGGCCTCATGAGAAAAGCTCCCTCTGCCAAAAAACAAGTCGATCATGGAGTCACCTAAAACACAAAAAAGAGCAGTGCAAGGAATCATCACAGTCACAATCCTTCTGACACCAAACTGAAAGATTTCCTCCCCTTTTTCTCGATCCCCTCCCTTGAGTGCACGAGAGAGAAGTGGAACCAGAGTATTGACTGCTGCAATCCCAAAAATTGCAAGGGCGAGTTGCTGAAAGCGAATGGAATACCAAAGATAAACGGGTCCACTTGGGTGTGCACAGCGCGCAAAAACAGAATCGAAAAATGCATTAATCTGTGTCGCTCCTACCCCCAAAACACCGAGAGTAAAGGACCCGAGCAGGACCTTCATTTCAGGCAGCGGTTTATAAAAGCGGGTGTCAATCCACTCCTTCAGATGCCCTCTAACTGTTTTCCAGGTTTTCGGCATGGTGATAAGCCATTGCAAGATAAAGCCTCCAACAACCCACAAAGTCAGCATCGGAATGGCTTCGCTTGGCCGAGTTGATTTAAGGGAGAGAGCCCCAATAATCCACAAAATATTGCAAAGCGCAGGCGCCATGCTAGAGAGGAAAAAAGTATTGTGAGATTGCAATAAAGAGGTATTTAGCCCGTATAGACAGATAAATAGTAGAGAGGGAAGTAGCGACTTTGTCAAGGCAATGACTTCCAAGTTCCCGTCTGAGAGTGGTAAGTGGGAAGATAACCCAAGAACCATCTCTAAGACACAGACAATGCCTGTTAAAACAACGAGCAAAAAAAAGGTCAGCTTGCGAAAAAAGGTGTAAGCTAACTCTGAATCTTTAAGCCTCAGCTCTTCAAAATGGGGAATAAAAGCGGATTGCAAAGGACCTTCACCAAAAAAACGGCGAAACAGATGGGAAAGGCGAAAGGCGATCATGAATGCAGCAACTGTGGGATGGTCCCCAAAGGCATAAGCCATCGCAAGGTCTCGCCCCAACCCTGTGATGCGGCTTAAAAAAATTCCGGAAAAAAAGCGTTTGATTCCCGATGCAAAATGATCTGTTAATGACATAGTCCCCTATCGTAGGGAGCTTATGTTTTAGATTCAAGTCACAGCTTTATTTGACAAAGGTGTTGATGTTAGATAAAAATGGAAAAGATGACTCGCAATGGAAAATACATTCTGGCGATCGACCAAGGAACCACCAGTTCCCGAGCCCTTGTTGTCGATCATGAAGGAAACATCATCAGCTTTGCACAAAAGCATTTTAGGCAAATCTATCCTAAGCCAGGTTGGATTGAACACGATCCAACCGAAATCTGGTCTACACAATCTTCCGTTATGATGGAAGCAGTTGCTTCAGCGAAACTTTCATTCAAAGAGATTGCAGTGATTGGAATCGCTAACCAAAGAGAAACAACCGTTGTTTGGGATAAAACCACATCCATACCCATTGGAAACGCCATTGTATGGCAAGATCGGCGCACAGCAAAAATGTGTGAACAGTTAAAAGCTGATGGGTATGAAACACTCTTTCGCGAAAAAACGGGTCTCTTAATAGATCCCTACTTTTCTGGAACAAAACTTAAGTGGATCTTAGAAAATAACGCACAAGCCGCAAGCTGCGCAAGCCGAGGAAACCTCGCATTTGGAACCATTGACTCTTGGCTTATTTGGAAGTTAACTGGAGGCGAGCTTCATGCAACAGATGCCACCAATGCATCACGCACGCTGCTTTACAATATTCACACAGGACAGTGGGATGAAGAACTTTTACAGATACTCGGTATTCCGCGATCAGCTCTTCCCGAGGTGCGCAATTCTAGTGAAATCTATGGGGAATGTTCCAAACATGTCTGCTCGGCGTTTGTACCTATTGGAGGCGTGGCTGGTGATCAACAAGCTGCCTTTTTCGGGCAGGGGTGCTTTGAAAAAGGGATGGGTAAAATCACTTACGGCACAGGCTGTTTTGTCTTGATGAATACGGGGTCTACCCCTCCTCCAATATCGACAGAGCTGATTACAACGATCGGCTGCCAAGTCGAAGGGAAGGTCTCCTACGCGCTTGAAGGGAGTGTGTTCATGGCTGGAGCTGTTGTCGATTGGTTAAAGGATCATCTGGGCATGATCAAAAAACCTGCGGATATTGAAGCCCTCGCACGAAAAGCCCCCTCATCTAATGGGGTTGTCTTTGTCCCCTCTTTAACAGGGCTAGGCGCCCCCTATTGGGATCCCCATGCTAAAGGAATGATTGCAGGGATCACACGTAGCACTGAAGCAAAGCATATTGCAAGAGCCGCCCTCGAAGGGATTGCTTTTCAAGTGGCAGATGTCATAAAAGCGATGCAAGAGCACCTCCCAATCAAAGAGCTCCGCATCGATGGTGGCGTTACAGAAAACCGCCTCTTGATGGAAATCCAAACCGATCTTCTAAGACTCCCTTTATTAAAGTCCCGTTCTAGAGAGCTCACTGCCCTCGGAGCTGCATATCTCGCAGGGCTCTCCATAGGGTATTGGAAGAACCAGGAAGAAATTGCAAAACAATGGCAAGAGAAAGAACGCTTCGCTCCAAACTTATCGATCAATGAGCTTTCGGAAAAGAGAAGGCTATGGAAAAAGGGAGTCAGATGCGCACGAATCTGGGGAGAGGAGATGGCTGAGTGAACCGAAATGAGATGATTAAGGAGCTCTCAAATAACAAAGAGATATGGGATATTGTCATTGTTGGAGGTGGAGCTACTGGCTTAGGTGCCGCGGTTGATGCAGCATCAAGAGGACTGAGAACACTTCTGATCGAGCAGCACGATTTTGCTAAAGGAACATCAAGCCGCAGTACTAAGCTGATTCATGGGGGTTTGCGCTATTTGCAGCAAGGAAATGTCTCGCTTGTTTTAGAAGCACTTCGCGAAAGGGGGCGACTTTGTTTGAATGCCCCTCACCTCATTTACCATCGAGCTTTTTTTGTCCCGAGCTACCACTGGTGGGAGGGGCCATTTTACGGAATCGGTCTCAAAATCTACGATATCTTGGCGGGGAAATTGGGTCTTGAGCCCTCTAGACACCTCACTCTAGAAGAAACGCTCGATGCGCTGCCCACACTAGAACCCAAGGGATTACGCGGAGGCACAGTTTATTACGATGGACAATTTGATGATGCTCGGCTTGCAATTACTTTAGCTCAAACAGCTGTAGATCACGGGGCCTGTGTGGTGAACTACGTGGAAGCCACCGAACTTATCAAGAACGATGGGTTCATCCATGGCGTCAAAATCCATGACAAAGTAGGCGATAAAACCTATACCATTCAATCAAAAGTGGTCATCAATGCAACAGGTGTCTTTTCAGATAAACTGCGCAAGCAAGATGAACCGGAAAGCACGCCTATCATTCAGCCGAGTCAAGGCATCCACATCGTTTTAGACAAATCCTTTCTCGACAGTGAAACAGCAATTCTTGTTCCCCATACTGATGATGGACGCGTGTTGTTTATGGTTCCTTGGTATCACCGTGTTTTAGTGGGAACCACTGATACGCCAGTTGCAAAGCCTTTACTTGAACCGGAGCCTTTAGAAAGTGAAATCGATTTCTTGCTGAAGCATACAAGTAAGTATCTATCTAAAGTGCCAAGCCGAAAAGATATTCTCTCCATATTTGCAGGTCTTCGTCCTCTAGTTCTAGAAGGAGATGGCAAGAAAACAGCGTCAATTTCTCGCGACCATTCGATCTCAGTCTCATCATCAGGACTCATTACAATTGCAGGGGGCAAGTGGACCACATATCGCAAAATGGCAGAAGATGTCATCGATCAGGCCCTCAAAATGTGTCATATCGAAGGGAGAAAATGCGTCACAGAAAAGTTAAAGCTCCACGGGTGGAAGCGGGATGTTGACCCGGCAAGCCCATGGAGTCAATATGGCTCAGATAGCAAGCATCTCCAAGCGATGATTGATGCCTCACCCGAGCTGGGAAACCCCCTTGCCCCTGAGCTTCCCTACACTCCCGCGGAGATACTCTGGGCGGTAAAGCATGAAATGGCGCTAACATTAGAAGACGTCCTTGCCCGCCGTACACGCGCCTTACTTCTCGATGCGAAAGCAGCAATGAGAATTGCCCCTGAAGTTGCTGCCCTTATGGCAAAAGAGCTAAGCAAGACAGAGACGTGGGTCGAGGAACAAGTCTCCTCTTTTATCGATCTTGCAAAAAGATACGCTGTTTAGTTAGACTCACGGCGTGAGCAAATTTATGTCCATTCCTAAAGTTTTCCTCCTTTCCTGGCTCCTTTCAGCAAGCCTATGGGGACAAGTCATTGATGAAAGTGGCGCCCCACATCCTGCCCTTTTAGAGCTTTGTGAACTTGTCGAAGTTCCCCAAGAAAAAAATCTCGACCGCCTAGCTGAAGCTTGTGTCAAAGCTTGGCGCCAAACTGGAGAGCGGTGGTCATTTGAAAACCGTTTAGAAGAAAGGCGCAATGAAATCCTTCCTCTCATAGACAGGCTAGAGATGCTGCGCCCCATCCATGCAAAGCAAAAGCGCTACCAATATGGAGTCATATTAGGCGGCCTTGCTTCCTCAGTCAAACTCAGAATTGATTTCCTAAAAGAAGAGTTCAACAAAGGTGTTAGGTTTGACGCCCTCGTTTTTCTAACGGGTGAGAGAACTCTTCATCCTGAAAAAGAGCGGGAGTATTTAACTGTTGCTCGGACCGAGACTGAGTTGATGCTTAAAATATGGGAGCAAGAAGAGCTTCCACAAGAACTACGGGACCTTCGCCTTATCGTGATTGATGCGCCTCCAGCAATCGGTCGCTCACGTCCTACAACAGAATCCACAATAATTGAATGGCAAAAAACCTCCCCTAATCCCGGCTCTTGCCTATTTTTCTCTTCACAGCCATATGTCAATTACCAGCATGCTGTCGTTAAAGCTCTCGTTCCTCCAAGTTTTTCAATCGAAACTGTGGGATGTGGCGGAGGAAAAACTTTTCCTATTTCTATCCTGCTAAACACAGTGACACAAGAGCTCGAGTGGCTAAACAAGCAGCTCTCACACTAAAATTTTCATCTCAGTTCTAGGTCAGTCCTGCTCAGAGCAAAGTTAAAACGATACGTTTATACCAGGGGGGGCTTAAGAAAGTCGCTTTCTGCAGATTTTTCAACACCCCCAAAATGTGTGAGGATGGAATTTCTTAAGCAGACCCCTTATCTACTTCCTTCATCACACCGTATCTTCGTGCTTCTTTGATACTCATTCTTTTCTCGATTCTTGTCCCTTTGGGTTAATCCTGAGGGTGACATTTTAACTTTGCTTCCACAAAAAAAAATAAAACCTTTTTTTTAAATTCATAAAAGTGCATTGTATCCAAAAAAAATTTAAAGGTGGTTCAAATGTCAAATCCAATATTAGCAAGAAACTTCATTCCAACGGTTACACGCCAAACTTCATTTTTTTATACAGGTGCTTCAACCCCGACTTGTATGGAGCAACTTCGTTACACACACTCTATGGGAGGAAGAGCCGTAACAAGCTTGACAAGCAGCCATAACAGTCAATCATTCACTTCAGCGGCTTCACTTTTTTCTCAATTTAGAAACACATATACTGCGATCAAAAAAGACAACTCAGATCTTGTTGCGATTGTAAAAGGATTTGAGCAAGACCCAGAATTAAGAAGGTTAATGACTTCAAAATTTAAGAGTTTGGGTTTGAGATGGTCTCCAGACCAAGACAATAAAGGATGGATTCCTTCAAGGGATATCCATTATTCAGACGTTCAAGCGATCATTCAGGAAAGTAAAGCTAGTATTCCAACTGGCTTCCCTGTATCTACGAGCTCCTCAAGTAAGTACGTTACCAGAGTAGAGGACTTAATAAAGAAGTGGGAAGCTGAATTAGTTGAGTCTCTACCTAGAGGCATTGAACCGAAAAGATTCCTAACAAGTCTCAAGGCAGCTCTCCTCACCTCGGAAAAAGTTGTAAACAATTCGAGTGAAGCAAGTATTTATAAAGCATGTATTCGGAGTGCCCAACAAGGGTTAACGCCTGGTATCAATAACGAATGCTATTTTTCCAGTAGAGAAGGAGAAATTGAATTCCTTATCGGCTACAAAGGAATAATTGCCTTAGCAAGGCGCTCTATTCCGGGAATTGATATTGAGGCAAACGTGGTCAGAACCGGGGATGAATTTAGTTACTCCCTAGGAACTAATCCGCGTATAGAGTTTTCTGAATGCTATAACTCCGAAGATGACAGTATTGATGACCGAGAAATTGAACGTGCCTATGTTCGCATCATAATGCCAGACGGGGCTACGAAACTTACAGTTATTGACAAGGATCATGTTAAGAAAAGAAAGGATTGCTCTAAAGGAGCAAATTCTCCTACTTCACCTTGGAAAAAATTTCCACGAGAAATGTGGATGAAGACAGCAATTAGAGATGCTTTTAGATTTATGAATCTAAACCCTGATATCAACCAAAAAGAAGATGCTATGAAAGCAATAGCTGAAATAAGACACCAATTGTCAATTATAGATGATGAATTAACTGCAGAAGGTAAGAGTTAACATGTCAGCGATAAGTAATTCCATATTGCCCTACTTTTCCAGGTATCCTTCATGCCGATGGGAGCCTTTGAATCCTAGATTAACATCACTCTTTAGAAGGTGTCATTCTAAAGCTGCGCTAGAAGCTATTAAAAATATGAAAGAAAAAGCAACTGTGGAAGTCCGCCAT
Source organism: Simkaniaceae bacterium (assembly GCA_030149435.1). Lineage (GTDB taxonomy): Bacteria > Chlamydiota > Chlamydiia > Chlamydiales > Simkaniaceae > JASBRR01. The sequence continues at coordinate 11,592 of JASBRR010000030.1, read as the reverse complement.
GGAGATGAAGGAGCTTCCATTAAACTAAACAGAAGACTACCACCTAATTTATGGCAGCAAATGCATAGAGAATTGAAAGAGAGTGGATTTAGATGGAATCAAGATAATCAATCATGGACTGTAGAAAATAATACTAAGCTAGTTCAAGATGCTCTAAATAAATTAGAGGAAACTTGGCTAGAACTTGATTATGATGAGATAGTAAAAACTAACCAAGACTATAGAAAAAAAATGAACCATCAATGGATGGAATCTGAGTCGCAATTTCTAAAAGATTATGAACCAGAAGTCCACAAAAAAGTGGAGGATGCAGTACAATCTCTTCCCGACACTAAATCAAAAATCATTGATGATGAGTCCAGGCAAGAATTTATAAGTGATCTGGTTGTTCAGGCACAGCAATTTATTCCCTCCGGAATTAATCAGAAGGCCTTTATTAAATCATTGCGAACGGCGTTGTGCCAATTAGAGAACATTGAAAACTATGACCTTCAAAGCATAAGAATGGCAGTATTTATGGCTGCTGGCTTAGGTTTAGAACCAGACAATCAAAAAAGAGAGTGCTACTTTCTTCCATTTGATGACAAAGTTCAATTAGTTTTGGGGTATCATGGTTTAATAAGTTTATCTGTAAGAACAGGTGAAGTTCTTTTTTTCGACGCGCATTGTGTTCATAAGCAAGACCGCTTAATTTTGACTGAAGGTGAATATCCTACGATTGCACACTACCCACATATCAATCCAGAAATTAGGGGAGAAATTGTGCAGGCTTATGCTATTTGCGTCAAAAAGTCTGGCGAAAAAGTGATTTATATCATGAGTGAAAAAGACATTAAGCGTGCACGCCAGTTATCTCCCACTAAAAACCTCTTGAACACCCCATGGGACAATTGGACGAGAGAAATGATTTTAAAATCATGTTTGAAGAGCCTGATTAAGAAAATGGAGTTGTCTCCAGAAAAAAAATCATCAAAGGATTCATGACCATTTATTTAAGTCGCTCACAAACACCACACATATCAGGAGCTATCGCATCATGTATGCCCGTGTGTTATTATCAATGGCGCTCCTACTCAGAAAGTGTAAAAACTGTCTCACTTTTAAAAGATGGTGTTTTTAAATCCATCTTTGGAAATCAAAATAACACTAAACCATTAAAAAGTTTTTTGGAATCTGTTTGCTCGGTCAGAGATATTGGGAGTATTCAACATCAAGACCCCTACTTCCCTGCATTCAGCGCAGGTGAAAAAGATATTTATATGGATGTTGTGTGCAAAAGCTGGGATGAAAAGGGAGAAGATCCCCAGCTACATGTTATGGAGATGCAGCAGGTTGAAAATGAAGGCTATGTCAAAAGATGGGAATTTTACGCGAGCCGGTGTTTTACTCACGAACTTCAAAAGGCAAAAACTTACGATAAACTAATCCCCACACATGTTGTTGCGCTAATGGTACATCCATGCAAATACCCAGATGATAACTATACTTTAGTAGGATCCAATCATGGTGTTAGGATTCATGAAAGTCGAACAATTACTTTATTATCTCTAAACAACATACAACCAAATATTTCTAATGAAGACTCATTAAGAAACAAATGGCTGCATCTCATTAGGTACTCAGGAAGCTCAATGCTCAATACGGGTGTGATGATGGCTCACCCAACTTTATCTTTTGTAGTTAAGGAGCTTGAAGCTATTAAGCGAGAGAACAAAGTATTTAAAAAGGCTGAGCGAACATCTACTGGTGCTCCTTGGCATATTTTGAAACGAAAAATCAAGAATCAAATTACATCATCTAACAAATAAAGTAGTCTGAGATGTGCATTAGGCCATTTAGGAGTTTTCTATCTTCTAATCCATTTTTAAGGACTACACCAAACAGCTTTGCAAATAATCATCTCAATGTTCTAACGTCAACTCATCCATTCCTAATTCCAATAGCATTTGAAGCAATCAGATCTCAGTCTAAGGCAAAAAACCTTTCTGTTAGTAACAGGAGTTTTGAAAAAACCCTACCTTTCACCCTGAATAAAGATGAAAAATGCAACTTAATTTTAAATCAATGCAGGATCAATCAAGTTGCTATTGAAAAACTTAAAGCATGGGTCAAACAGAAGAATGTGATCGAGCTATCCCTCCCAGGTTGTACTCTTCCAAGTAATATGATTGGCTCTCTGTTACTTGATTGTTGTGAAGGTGATGTCCATGTCCTGAATATTATGCATATCCCCATAGATGATGAGCATCTAAAAGTCCTAGTAAACAACCTACCTCAGTCTCAACTTCAATCGTTGAGCCTGACTCTTAGTCTAGACCAAAAAAGCAAAGAAATTGAAACACTCTGCGAAGAAATGGGAATACAACTCTACCTTTCTCGCCTGAATAGAAAACCTAAAAGTTCTGAGTCGGTAGTTCCACAAAAAAAATCGCTTTTATTTAAGTCAAAAAATGTCGATCAAGATATTTACGGGGGATTTTTTTCTTACAAAATTATTCAAAGTGTTCAAGATCTTGAAGAAATAATCCCCAGTCTAATGGAAGGGATGTTTATTACACTTGAGATACATAATAATAACCAACCAAATAACACTCTGATTATTACAATAGCCAGAGGGAAAGGCTTCATTATTCCTCTGAATCAACTCCTTAAAGGAAGAGACTCGTATGATGTCAAAACCCAACTGAGAAAGATCCTAGAAAACCCCAAAATCCCCAAGAACTATGCAGCATATAGAGCCACTGTTTTTGCACTAAATGAAATAGGCATATTTCCCAAAGGACTATCTTTTGATCTTTATTTCTGCGTTAGGACGCTAGGCCCTAAAACCTCAAAGACAATTGAAAAAAGCATTAGGAAAAACTTAAAAGAACAAGGTTCTGATATATACAAAAAACATTTGCAAGCCATTCCCCGAAAAATTCAACGAGATATACTACGTACACAAATTCAATTCGAAAAATTCTTGCTTTACCAGCTTAAATTGGAAAAACTAGGACAAATCAAGATATTTACGACCGCTCTCATGGTTCTTGAAGAGATGTTATTAAACATGCGAAAACAAAAGTTACTCGTGAATCCATCAATTTTAAGGGCATTTCGAAAAGACTCCGAAAATGAACTCTCTCTTGCAGAAGAGAACATAAGGCTATATAGCAGTCTTATCCATAGAGAGCCACTTCCCCTATTCGCTAAATATTTCCTTTCTTATTTTGATAAAACCCAAGCCTACTTAGAAAAAATTGGCATTAAACTTCCCTACAAATCCTCTTCAGTTGAGTCACTTATCCCATCGATTTGTACAGAACAATTGGGATATTCTTTAATCCAACGCTATCGCGAAGTCGTAGCGCATTGCAAAAAATATGAAGAATTCGAAAGTCGCCTATCACAAGACAAAATAGCAATTATCAACCGCACCCCCACTCCTTTTAAAGGGGTTGTGAGTCTCCCTCAACTAGAAAAATTTTCTAATGAATTTTTTACCCATTTTCTCCAGAACACTAATAAGCATGTTCTAATTGCAATTCGATTCCATGACATTTTTTTGCGAGTGTTTGCCCATCTTAGTAAAGATAAAGCCTTAAGAAGGATTTGTAACTATAAGGGCATAGGAGATAAACTAGAAAAACGGATTAATAGAAAAGTCTATAAATCCAAAAAATATTTAAGCAATACAGAACTCATTCATAATTATGTTTGTGGGAAAATTGAAAAAAGTACATTGCTCGAAAATTTAGGAAAGGATAGCGAGGCGTATCTAGAACAATACTATACATCTTTTCCTTCAGTTAAGCTATTTCTAGAAAAAACTAAAACTGAACATTCAACTGCTCCATTTCCTATATATCGAGCTCTTAGGCTCAATGCAAACTTATTTTTCTCTCTCTTTATAACGAGTTTGCATAACGAATTGAGTAAACAAAACCTCAAAGGACGTATCATCGCTATTGATTCCTACTTTATCTTGATCAAATCTCCAGCAAATGAAGTTGAGATTTTTAGACAGTTGTCTCATAAACTGAGTAAAACAGTGATAAAGTGGTCAGTGGAACTCCCTTTAAGCTTTGAGGTTCTTACCCCAGAAAAGCAAAGCCATACGGATTTTGTGAAAACACGTTTACAGTCTGTCAGGCCACTGAACCAATCTATTTTCTCTACTCAAATAACCCGATCGGTAGGGAGTAAAATCTCCCCACATATGGAACAAGAGATCGATACTATCCTATCAAACTATTTTTCCTCTGCTAAGTTGAAGCCTCTTCAGACAGAGGTCATCCATCATATACTCAATCATCATTCTACTGTGGCGCTTTTGCCTACAGGTTATGGAAAATCTCTTTGCTTTCAGATTCCCATACTTGTTCAAGAAGGGATAGGAATTATTATTTCTCCTCTTGTCTCCTTAATCGAAAACCAAGTCCAAGCCTTGAACCAACGAAAAATCTCTGCCAAATGGATAAAATCAGTTGCTGACTGTTCTCTAAGCACCTCGACAAACCAGGTTAAACTTCTATACATTACTCCTGAACTATTCTCCAGCCCTCACATTATCAATGCCCTATCACAGCTTAAGATTAATCTTTTTGTGTTAGACGAAGCACACTGCATCTACGACTGGGGCCACACATTCCGGGAATCTTATCGCAAACTCGGGGTGATAAAAGGTCGATTCCCTAAAGTTCCGATTTTAGCCCTATCGGCGACTATGACAAAAGAATCAATCCAAGATATCAAACAATCACTAAAAATAGATAATTCCCATTTTGTTTCTGGACCTCTATTTAGAAAAAACCTTTATATTTCATTAATCAAAAAGACCAATATTAACTCTCAACTGATTGATTTTCTCAAGCAACGTCCAAACCAGCCAGGGATTATCTACTGCCAACAACAGAAAGAGGTAGATGACTTGTACATTTTCCTCGAAAGGGAAGGCTTTTCCTGTAAAAAATACCATGCGGGCATGGACCCCATTGCAAAAGAGCAATCACTAAAAGCATTCATAACCGATCAAGTGAATTTGATGATAGCGACCGTTGCCTTTGGAATGGGAATTGACAAGCCAAATGTTCGATTTGTCTGCCATACAAAGATGCCTGGGAGTCTGGAACAATACTATCAAGAAATCGGAAGAGCCGGCAGGGATAACCGAGCATCTGAGTGTGTGTTGTTCTATAGCGATCATGATTTTATGGAAGCTTTATTGTTAAAAAAAGAATTGGTCACCCCAGAAATCGGCGATGTCCTTCATCTAAAAGCAAACCAGATCTTTAACTTTTGCCATACAGTCTCTCGGTGTAGGCAGAATCAGCTAGAGTCATACTTTACTGGAGTCGAGACTGACGAAACATGTGACTCCTGTGATGTTTGTTTGAAGCTGATCAACTTAGTTGATGGAACAGAGATTGTTAAGCATATCATCAAAGCTGTAATTATCACGAACGGTAGTGCTGGGGTTTCTAACCTATCTAAGTTGTTATGTGGAGTTGAAAACTCCTATTCTTTTAAATCCGATCAGATTAACACGACTCTTTTTGGAGTGTTAAGTAAATTCGATGTTCAAGATGTGCGCAGCTTGATTCGTTATCTCATCCAAGAAAAATATTTTACAATCATCGAACCAGAATCAGATCTAGCAGATAGCCTACTGACGCTAAATGAGAAGTCAAAAAATGTTCTCTTTGGAAGAGAAAAGGTAATGATTCAAGAGCTATTGCATGCCAAAGCAGATTGCGATGTAGAGAGTTGAAAGTCGAGATGGTGGTTGTCTTGTTCAATCAAGTGACATATGATATAGCTATCAAACGATATGACGTATTAATATAATCCACCCTTCACAAAAAATGAAAAAGACCCTTTGGATCCTACTTGCTCTTGTTGTTACGACGATCAGTGGAGGGATCGGTTACGTCTACCACAACCAAGAAAGCCTCCTGTTTCAGAAAAGCACACTCCCTCCTGATTACCAGTTCAGCTATGATGTTCCTTACGAAGAAATCTTCCTCGATACCGACAAAAACACCCACATCAATGGCCTCTATTTCTTTGCAAAACGTCCCAAGGGTGTCATCCTCTACTTCCATGGGCGAGGCAAGAACCTATCCGATTACTGGGGCAACATCGCGGCTGAGTTCACCTCCCGTGGCTATGACTTTTTTATTACTGACTATCGGGGATTTGGAAAGAGCCGCGGCAAGATGAGTGAAAGAGGGATTTGCCACGATGCAAAAGCCTGCTATGAATTCCTGCAGCACCGCTTTCCCGAAAATCAGATCGTCGTCTACGGGCGCTCAATAGGGACAGGGATTGCTGCCTACGTCGCCTCCAAGAACACCCCAAAAATGCTCATTCTCGAATCCCCCTACTTCAGTATTCTAGACCTTACTCCTAGACAACATCCCTATCTTCCTAAGCCTCTTGTTCCCTTGATTTTAAAGTATCACCTGCGCACTGATAAGTGGATCACGAAGGTACGCTCCCCCATCCACATCTTCCACGGAACCGAAGATGAGCTCGTCCCCTACGATTCTAGCACCCGCCTTCTCCATCTCATTAAACACAAACCAGATGCCAAACTCATCCCCCTAGAAAAAGGGGGGCATACACGCCTGCGAAACCACCCCACCTATCAAGCCGAACTCGACACCCTACTAAAGTAACAATCAACACCTTAGGAGGTAATTCACATTTGTTAATTACAGATTAATTATCTTATGTTATAAATAGTATTATAATGGGACTGCTTAAGAAATTCCATCCTCATACATTTTGCACCTTTTTTGGCAAAATCAAAATTTTTGCAAATCTCCTATACGTGAGGTTATGTAGATTTTCAACTCTTTCGATTTTTCTCAAAAACCGCTACAAAATCTGCAAAGAGCGACTTTCCCAACAGCCCCATAATTTGAAATCATTACAAGGGGGATACGATGGTTTCACCGATCGATGGATCAGGATCACAAGGTCCAGTAGATAATAACTCTACACCAACATTCCAGAGTTTACAAAAAGACCTCGAGAGTCTTTTAAAAACTCTTAAGCTACTTGTAGATGGAAAAGCTTCAAATAGCGATATATCAAATGCTCATGGCACACTCAAAGGAAACTTTTTAAAGGGTCAAAAAAGTCTAAGCCCTGCTCAGGTCAAGGACTTACGAGAAGAGTTTGCGAAGGGAATCAATAGTCTCATTGATGCAGCAAAGGCAAGCGGACATGAAGGAGCCTCTCAACAACTTGAAGGGATAAAGCAAAATTTACAAGCTGCTTTAGAGGACCCCTGCTAGCGATCCATTCCAGTTCCCCTCTGAATTTGCAGGGGGTCTTATGAATTGCATCACAAAGTGCTTAATAGAATAGACGGCTAAAAACAGGACCAAAAGCATTTTGAATGAGGCGCTTTTTCTCCTCTAGCGACTCCACATTGAGCGGCCGGTCTTGAGGGTCTTGAAGATCGACAATCTCAATTTTATTTTGCTTCCAGAGGTTTTTCACTGATTCAAAGCGCGCGGTGAGCTTTTGCTTTCCGTTGTGGATACAAAATGTTGTCGGGGCGCGGGACCCGTTGTGACGCGCTGAGATCGCATACCCCTGACGCTGCCTTTGGAAGATTGACTCCCCTTGAAAGATTCCTTTAAACGTCTCTTCTCCAAAAAGGTAGTGAAGCACGGTGGGAAAGAGATCGACTTGAGAGGAAATGACTTGGGATAGATCTCTTCCCTTAGCGAGTTGATTGTCCCCCAGCTTATAGTAAATCGGCGGTCTGATCTGCATCCAGCTCAGGTGTGAGGTATGGAAGAGTTGCCCCTGCTCTAAAAACTCATCGCCATGATCCCCTAAGAAAAGAATCACCGACTCATCATATAAACCCACTTCTTTCAAGTGACTCACCACACTTCCAAAGAGAGAGTCGACATAGTGGATCGAATTCCGATACCGGTTTTTAATCATCTCGACATTTTCATGAGAGTTTGCCAGGCGAAAGTGAGTGCTTTCATTAGAAATAGGGGAAAAGTGGACGGGATAATCCTTGGGCCAGCTGTAGTTAAAGTGAGTGGAGTCGAGAAAGAAAACAAAAACATTTCCCTCTCTAAGAGAGTCCTGCTTAAGATCGCGGTGAAAGGCGTCAATGGCCTCCTGGTCTGACTCCCATGTCTCTTTTGGAGAATAATGAGGAAACTGGTGGTACTCATCAATCAATGCCGCCTCCTTTCCAAACATGACATCGGAGAGGCGGTAGTAATCGAGCTGGGCCGCTGAGTAAACGTGAACTTTGTACCCCTGCTTCTTGAGAATTTGGAGGGGGATACTTCCCGACTTCCATCCCCCTTTTGCGACCGACTCCCAGTAGAAAGGGTAGTTCGAATGGAAGATAGAATACCATGACATCTGTGTTGCATTCGCATTCGAGTAAGTTGTTCCTACGCGAATATTCTCATTGCGGAAGCAATCGACATGCTGCGCTGTTTCCTTATTGATAAAATCCTCACGAAGACTTTCCACAACAAAAAGATAGATATTTGGTCTATTCTCTAAAGGCTTCGCTTGCTTTTTACTTGCTAAGAGCATCTCCTCTTCACTTGGAAGAGGGCGCAAGGGCTTTTGAAATACCATCACATCGGGATCGGGGCTAATGAGAGTGCTTTTCCAAGGTAAAAGTCGCGCGAGCCGTTTGTGATCGCAAGGGCTCAAAAAAGGAGCCAGCCCTAAGTCGAAGAGAAAAAGCAATAGAGTAATTCCCGTTACTCCTAGGAAAAGCCCTTTATGTGAAAGGGACACTTTCTTTTTTCTAGAGATCAGATGCGTTAAGCGATCCACTCCAATCGCAACAAGGGGAAGGATGCAAGCAACAAGCACCAGAAGGGAGATCCAGAAACTCATTTGGATTCCTGTTTGATGAAGAAGCTCGACGAAGTTGTCCCAAGACTCATCCACAACCATATCTAACCACCGATAAATCGATAGGTCCAAAAACTTATGCAGAATTACATCGAAAAAATGGAGGCATATGGCAAGAAATGTCAGAACAATCAATGCATAGTACATCACACGACTTCTCGAACAGCAGATGAGCTTCCCTAAGATCGTCAGAGCAAAGACTTCAAGCAAGCTTTCCCCAACTGCATAGAGAAAAAAGAAGAGTGTCGAAAAGGTATCATTCCCCTCAATTAGAAAAAGGTGGTAGAGATGCATTCCCATAAACACGAGGAATACCAAACCAAAATAGTAAAAGTTCAGGGTCAAGCGATTTGAATTATCCATAACTTTTTTAGTAATTAAGATTCGCGTTTTTTTAAATAAAATTAATTAGTTTATTTTAATTTCGTTCTTTTTTATTAAAAAAACATGAGCGAAAACAATTATATTCAACTCGCAGGCCCCCTCTTTGAAGGAGTACAAAGCGAATCTCTGTTCGCCGATGGAAAAACGTTTGTAGACGCGATCCCCAAGCAAGATCCCGAGGAAATTTTAGCCTCATTCCTGAAAGAACGTGAAACACCTCAATTTGACCTAAAAACTTTTGTCACCCGTCACTTTACCTTTCCAGAGGAAGAGCAAATGAGCATGGTATCGACTTCTAGCATGGAGGACTACATCGCCTCTCTTTGGGATATCTTGCTCAAAGAGATGCATGCCCCTTCACCAGATAGCACCTTAATTTCCCTTCCCAAACCACACATTGTTCCAGGAGGAAGGTTCCGCGAATGTTTCTATTGGGATAGCTACTTCGTCTCTCTTGGACTTGCGGCAAGTGGAGAAATGGAAATTGTGAAGGATATGGTAGAGAACTTTGCCTACCTTATCGACACGTTTGGATTCATTCCCAATGGAAATCGGGTCTATTTTACCTCTCGCTCTCAACCCCCTTACTTTTCTCTACTGCTTCGTTTGCTTATGGAGCAAGGTGAAGAAGAGACTGCCCTTTACTACTTTCCACAACTCGAGAAAGAGTACAAATTTTGGATGGAGGGAAGCAAACGCCTCTCTCCAAACAAACCCGCGCTAAAGCGTACAGTGCTTGTGAATGGAGAGGTTATTCTCAATCGGTACTGGGATGTGGAAAACACTCCAAGACCTGAAGCCTACATGCGAGAGACTGCCCTCGCAAAGGAAAGCGATAACCCTGAGTTTTATCGCAATATGCGCGCGGCATGTGAATCGGGATGGGACTTTAGTTCCCGCTGGCTAAAAGATGGGACCCACTTAAATACGATTCAAACTCTAGACATCCTGCCAATCGACCTCAATTGTCTCCTCTGCCACCTCGAACAAACACTTGCACTATTTGCAAAAAAGCTTGGGAATGAAGATAAGTGGGAAATCTATGACGACAAAGCAAACATCAGAAAAGAGGCGATTCAAAAGCTCTTCTGGAATTCCCAAAAAGGGTTCTTCTTTGATCTTCATGCCCCAAGTAGTGAGCATACAAACGCTTGGACACTAGCGGCAGTCGCTCCCCTCTTTCTCAACCTTGCAACAGAAGAGCAAGCGCAGAAAGTCAAAAAGCACCTTGAAGAAAAGTTCCTCCTAAAAGGGGGCTTCGTGACGACCCTTCATGAAGGAGAGCACCAATGGGATATGCCCAATGGGTGGGCTCCCCTCCAGTGGATGACAGTCAAAGGTCTTCTCAACTACAGCCACCACTCCCTCGCCCTTGACGGAACCAAGAGGTGGCTCAATCTCTGCGCTCAAATCTTTGATGAAAAAGGAAACCTCTTCGAAAAATATAATGTCCGAGACTGCAATATCCAAACCTCTCCAGGTGAGTACACCCTCCAAGAGGGATTTGGTTGGACAAATGGTGTCATCCTCGCCCTTAAAGACCTTTTTGGCATCTAAATTCAAATCGATTTTGATGTCAGAGCAAAGTTAAAATGATACCTTTTAGTGCAACAAGGGGATAAGTTGCAGGGGGTTCGAGGGGGCTTTGCCCCCTCCACTTCTCTTTGGATCCCCCATGGGGGATCGCGCGACTTTTATCCCCATGGGTGGTTTCTTTTTGGTGTTCTAACAGGTCTATTTGGCCAGTAGGCTTCTAGCTCTTTTGCATCTAAAATTTTTGGTTTTTGGCTATATCCTTTGTTCCATTCTTTGTAGGCATAGCTTTTTCCATCCCTTTCAACGAGAATGGGTTTGCCGGGACGATCTAGGAGCGTTACGTGGGTTTTTGCAAAGCGGTGAGGGGTGTCTGTTTCGATTTGATAGCTTATCCCTTTGTAACTAAAGCTTAAGCAGTCCCGGAAATAGATCTAAAAACATTACTCCTTCCTCCTGCAAGCGGAGTAGTAGAAAGTAAGTAAATTTTTCCCACTTTTTATGAGTGCTACACTTCGTGAATGAGCTCATTTAAGGTTAATTCATTCGTGACAAGTTCATCAACATATGTGTTAGGTATCAATCCAGCTGCAGCAATCATTGTTAAATGAACGTCTTTCTTAATGTTTTGTCTCCCTGTGAAAACATCAATCTTATTCCACAGCTCCGTAGCATATTGCTTTGTAATCCGAAAACGCTTCTTAGAGTATTTAATCTCAATGACGTTAATGACATCGTCATCCCGATCCAGAAGTAAATCGATTTGCGTGCCTTGCT
>JASBRR010000034.1 GCA_030149435.1 Simkaniaceae bacterium | reverse complement strand
TTGAGCAAATACACGATCAAGCATCAAAAATTAATCGGTATCGCATGTGCTTGAGTGTGCCTGTGATGCTTACCCCCTTTAAAACTTTTCGGTCTTTCTTTGAATATACGCAACAAACCCTTCTTGTGAAACAAGTCATTGTTTGTCTATGAAAAGACAAATTCAAAAACTTCAAGTTTCAAGGTAAAGAAAACGAGGGTTTTCTTTACTCATGATTTCCTGGAATGAAATCATTAAGCTGATCAACTAGATTTTGGAAATCGAACCAAGAGAAGCCTTCTTTTACATCCCACCCACTATATGTCTAAGCCACTCATAAAAATTGAAATAGGCTTGACATTCTGACAATTGCTTAATACACCTCACTTTCGTAGAGGTAAGATATGTCAGATCCAATTCCTCCAGGTTGTACAAGTGGTAATGCCCCTCCCAATGCTTCTGCAGGTGCAGATGACGATGATGACGATATTGTCGATCGAACCTCTAAAGCTGGAAGCAGTGCAGTTCGACGCCTCGGAAGTAGCTCTGGATCTGTAAGAAGTTCATTATCAGGAAGAGTGTCTCAACCAGTTGCAAAGGCAGCTGCCAACTCTACATCTAGCAGCGCTAAAGGTCATGTTGAAAAAAAAGAAACGACCGAACGAAGAGCAATTCAAGCAGAAGAGGTACGAGAAAGACGGCGAGGTAAGTTTTTTGTTGAAGACAAATCTGCAGACTCTACATCAGAGTCATCAGCAAAACAAGCAAGTGATGAGCTCAATACAAAAGCAAGAGAAAGAGCTCAAGCTCAGAAGCAAGAACTAACCGTTGTAGGCCACACGCTCTTTAGCATTACCCGATCTATATCCTCTTTACAAAGAGTTACTACAGCAACATGCAATTTATTAAGACGTTTATCTCAACTACCAGTAGGCAAGCTAGAATACCAAGCTTTTTGTGAAGTTGCAATTAAACTTATCACCACTATTTCTACAGAACTTGATATGCGCACTTGTAGCGAAGAGGATTTAAATGAACGCAAGAGAGTTATCGGGGTATATTACCTCTACTGCCATAGCTTTATAAGTAGAGCAATAAGAATTCCTGAAGTAAACAAACTCTCTCTGACCCCAGCTCAATCAAACTCCCCAACATCCTTCAGTGAACTTTGCGAGGATTGGAAACGAGCAATGATAAGTGCAACTTTAGTAGATTGCGGGTTTCCATCTTGTGAAGTTTTAGCGAGCATGCCACAAGGAGAAGACCTTTCAGAGGAGGCGCTTGCTCTGGAGTCTCATAACATGTTTAATCAACGAGCCTCTCAGTACGTTAAAGCAAGCACTGTCAGGAAAAACCTTCTATCCAACTTCCCAAATCACCACCTTTTTGAATTAGAGCTGAAAGATACATCCCAAAGAACAAGAAAAGTCCAATTTCATGCAGCGGAAATCTGTTCAACAACTTTAAGCCCCTATATCCCAGCTCGTGATTCCCTAAATCTGCCAGATGGCAAGTTGAATCCTGATCTCAAAATTCCTGTACGAGGAAGCCTAAATTGCTACTCGTTCGCTGCAGGATATGAAGCTGAAGATGAACATCCATTGATTCCTGGAGCATTGTCAGGGAGTGATAAAACCCATCCTATAGGATGGATGGCAGATAAGTCTTTAAGAGATCAGGGCTTAGTCAGGGTTGATTCTTTGTTATGTCCGAACTTTGACTTTAACTTTTTAGAAAGTGTCGCTGCCCCGTTTTACTTGGTTGCCATTATACATACTGGAAAAGAGACAGGAGCTCCAGATGCTCATGTAATGCGATGCTTTTATGATCGCCATGATGACAGGGTCATTTGGTTGCAATCTGGGGGAAAAAAAGAAGTCGCGCTTGTCCATAATAGTGAAGGTTTAGTTACTGGTATCCCTCGAGATCCAGTAGAGCATTTCTGCAGAGCTGATTACCCTTGCTTTTTAGGATATTACTTAGTTCCTGATTCTGTGGACATTCAGTCCCCATCAGGAGCTAAGTCCAGCTTCGTTGGATAAACTATTTGCCCCCATCATACAACTGTAAAAAATACTCAGCTGCAAGACTCGCTATTGTCGACACAACAATGTCTGAAATATCAGACAAAGTGTCGCTATCTTTTGAAGATTCACAAAACTCATTAATTCGTTCAGACTTACTCCTAAGAATTTTCCTAGCAAAATTCGTGGCATTGGTTTTGATTTGACGTTGAGGAGTCTGAACCCTGATATTTCTGCTGTAGAAGTCCTCAGGTGTTTTTCCTGCAGACTGTTTAATCACCACACTAGAAAGATCCTGGATAAGAATCTCTAATTCTTTTTCTTTACCAAAAGGTTGTCCACCTTGTGGTATTAACTTTTCTTCAGCATGCTTGAGAACATTTTCAGGCTTTAAAATAGGCCCTAGTCCACCTTGACAAGTCATTATTTAACCTCTTAGTCCATATAGTGAATATAATAGCATATCCTTTTTTCTCAATTTAGGAAAATATTTGCATGATCCTATTCTTCCTTTTTTGAAAAAAAGAGTTGTCGTACAAGCATAACAAAAGCTATATCACACATCTCTTCCCGCTAAAAATTGGGGGAAATCATTTAGGTTCAGGTAGCTTCCGGTTATAAGGCTCCAAGGAAATACAAAATGCGCTCGAACGAAATCAAGAGTTTCCTTAAGGGCCTGTCTGGAAATAGAAGAATGAAGATATGACTAAGAAAAGAAAGCGTCCATTCTGGACGCTTTCTTTTCTTAGGTTGATCAAATCTTTATTTGAAAGCCTCGCATTGGTATTCTTGGTCCATGTTTAAACTGATTCGTCAAAGAGGCCAGGATATGTTTGAGACTCATGTAGATGATCTGGTGCGCCCAGATCATCCCTATCGTAAATTGCTAAGTTTTGTTGACTTTAAGAAGTTATGCAAACCCCTTCGAGAGCTGTATTGTGAAGATAGGGGGCGTAAGGGTTATCACATAGAGTCGGGGTTTGCAGCCCTTGTGATCCAGTGGATGGAGGATTTAAGCGACAGAGAACTCGAGCGTTTCTTGGAAGAAAATACAGCTGGCAAGTGGTTCTGTGGTTTTTCTCTGAAAGAGAAAACCCCAGATCACACCTATTTTTCTGCGCTCAGGCAACGCATTGGAACCAAAAGGCTTGCAAAGCTCTTTAATAAGTTCAATGCGCAGCTGAAGAAAGAAGGGTTAGTAGCTGAGGTGTTTAGCTTTGTCGATGCCTCTCAAATCATCTCCAAAGTAAGCCTATGGGAAGATCGAGATAAAGCCATCAAAACAGGACGTGGGAAGTTTAACAATAAAACAGCC
>JASBRR010000049.1 GCA_030149435.1 Simkaniaceae bacterium | reverse complement strand
GAAAGTCGCTTTTTGCAGATTTTGCAGCAATTTTTGAGAAAAATTGAAAGTTTTGAAAATTCGCATATGCCTAAGTATAGGGAATTTGAAAAACTTTTGATTTTGCCAAAAAATGAACAAACGCTGTGAGAATGGACTTTCTTAAGCAGTCCCATAAGAGGATGCAATGAAAATACTCATTACAAATGACGATGGCATAGAGTCAGCAGGAATCCGCTACCTATGGGATGCACTTAAAGATCATAGTGAAGTTTGGATTGTCGCTCCCAATAAAGAGCAGTCAGGTGTTGGGATGGGCTCAACATATATGATCCCTCTTTCTACCGACAAAGTCACATCATTTGGAGAGACTCCTGCTTGGAAGGTTGGGGGAACTCCCTCTGATTGCGTTAAACTAGGAGTCACTACACTAATGCCTACGCTACCTGACCTCATTGTTTCTGGAGTGAACCACGGATCAAACGCAGGCCGAACTGTCCTCTATAGCGGAACGATAGGGGGTGTGATCGAAGGGGTATTTCGCGGAATTCCAGGAGTTGCATTCTCTTATGACCACTATGACTACGATGGGTTTGACCACTTAAAACACCACATTCGCACCGTCATAGATCACGTCATTGAGCACCCCTTACCGAAAGGATCTTTTTTAAATGTCAATTTTCCTCATACGTCAGATAAAGAATTCCGTGGGTACAAGATGGCTCGCCAAGGAAAAGCCTTTTGGTCTGAAAAAGCTGAGTATGAGCACCACCCTGAACTGGGTTATACGCCACAAATGAAACCCTACACGCCTGCATATCATGAGGAAGAGCCAAACAGCGATATTGCCCTTTTAAAGCAAGGGTACATCACAGCTGTACCCATTCATGTCAACGAAATGACCGACCACGATCACTTAGATGAAAAAAGTCGAGAGTTCGATGGACTTGCCTGAGTCAATTGATGCAGTTTAATCAGAGCTGGTCTTTCGTACTCTTCCATTAACTGCCTACTTCCCTCCATCCGATAGATGCGCTTCAGCTCTGCTTGAAGCTGAAAGCTAGCCTCTGTTTCAGGGATTTCTGAAGCTCTAATCTTGTGAAGTTCAATCATCAGATCAACAAGGGCACCCATCTGCTTTTCAATTTTGGGTCCTGCTAAAATGAGATCCTCTTTAGTTTCGATTTTTTTTATGATAGATAGAAGAGCAATTTTTTTGTTCTCCGCGCGGCTACGCAAAGTTTTTTCGCTCGGAGCACAACTGGAAAGAAAAAACAAAAAAAGGGGAATCAAAATTAGGGCTTTCATTCCCTCATTATACATTTCCTGGAAAATAATCTTGAGGAAAATTCTTCACGTCTATAGAGTTTTAGAGGACTGCTCAGGAAATTCGCTTTCTTCAGATTTTGCAGCAGTTTTTGAGAAAAAATAGAAATTTTTAAAATCTACATATGCCAAAAGCATAGGGGGTTTTCAAAAAGTCCGTTTTTTCCAAAAAAAGCGCAAAAGATGTAGGAATGGATTTTCTTTAGTGGTCCCATATGATTGGGGGGCGTATAGCTCAGTTGGTAGAGCTCCTGTCTTACACACAGGCGGTCATAGGTTCGAGTCCTGTTGCGCCCAACATCACCCTTCTAATGCGGGAGTAGTTCAACTGGTTAGAGCACCAGCCTGTCACGCTGGAAGTTGCGGGTTCGAGTCCCGTCTCCCGCGCTCTTTCCTTACTAGATTGTTATTATTTCTTTACTTTCAACTTTAGACTTTGTATTTTCTTCCACATGGCAATTGCAACAGGACAAAAACGAAATTTAAAACAGATCGTTCTCTCCTATTTTTGGACGACGGTTGGTGCATTTCTAGCGGCTCTTGCGATTCGGATTTTCTTATTCCCGAATGACTTGATCGATGGTGGGGTGATCGGGATTTCGATGATTCTATCGCGCCTCACATCTGATGTGCTCTTTACTGTGTACTTCATCATAATGACACTTCCGTTCCTCTACTTGTCCTATCGGCACATACGGCGCACATTCTTTATCCAAATGATTATAGGAGTGATCCTCTTCTCGATTTTTCAGATCCTTCTAGTCAATGTCCAGCCATTCGAGTCTGATCCTCTTGAAGTCATCGTAATTGGGGGTGCAATTCTAGGTATTGGGTGTGGA
Organism: Simkaniaceae bacterium; assembly: GCA_030149435.1. GTDB lineage: Bacteria > Chlamydiota > Chlamydiia > Chlamydiales > Simkaniaceae > JASBRR01. The sequence continues at coordinate 3,205 of JASBRR010000049.1, read as the reverse complement.
TTGATTATCCGAAATGGAGGGTGTCTAGATGGAACAGAAATTTTAGCGATCATCATCAATCGCAAAAAAGGATTCACTGTTGGACAAGTCGTCCTCTTTATTAATATTTTTATCTTTGTTGCTTACGGATGGATCTTTCTCGACTGGCATATCGCTTTCCGTTCCCTCTTGACCTATGTCGTCGCCTTTAAAATGATGGATATCGTGATTGTGGGCCTAGATGAACTTAAATCTGTATTGATTATCTCTAGCAAGCCGAAAGAGATTACCTCACGAGTGATGCACGAGCTAGGCCTAGGTCTCACTGTCATGTATGGAAGAGGGGGATACTCTGGTGATGAGCGAGAAATATTATTTGTCATCGTCGAACGTCTCAACCTATCCGATCTTAAAGAAATTGTTCTTCGAGAAGACCCCTCTGCCTTCATGGCAGTAGAAAACCTCCATGAAGTAGTTTACAGCAAGCAAGAGCGTCTCCCCGTAAAAAAACGCGTGCGGAAACTCCTAAAGAGTTAGTTGACTCCATTTTGAAATTTCAAGCTGACATCAAACATTTAGTATGAGAAATGAATAGGATATATGAATATTCCATTTCAAATGCGATAGTTTCAGTACTAGGCCAAGCTTCCCCAAAATCGCACCTCCCCACCTCATAAGGGCCTGCTTAAGAAAGTCGCTCTTTGCAGATTTTGCTGCATTTTTTGAGAAAAATCGAAGGAATTGAAAATCTGCATAACCTCTCGTATAGGAGATTTGCAATAATTTTGGTTTTGCCAAAAAAGTTGCAAAATGTGTGAGGATGGAATTTCTTAAGCAGTCCCCAAAAGTCGTTCTCTTAGGTTCCCCTGTCCTCGCCAAGCCCAAGGCCCCTTCGGGGACCCAAAAAGCCAACGCAGCGCGCGCCAATAAACCAAGGATGAGCAGCCAATTAGAACTTCCTAGCACCAGCGAGGCCGGCGCGGTCGTTCCTGAGGTCGGTGACGAAGCAGTCGGCGCGGAATTGCAGGCCAGACGCCCCAAACGAACCAATGACCACCTGCCATCGATTATTATTTAACTTTTCTTCGCAGCGACTATAAGTATTTGGGTTATCGCTATAGAGCCTTTCTCCTGTTTCCACATGGTGCATCAAAATCGCTGTGGCGAGCTCTAGTCTTTTTGGTGTGCGATAATGACTCTTAAGGAGGGGTGTTTGATCGGTATACATCTTGTTTCTGCTATCGGGCAACACACCCTTGGTGATCAGGGACCATGTGGCGGCTCCTATCTCTTTTTTTACATCGTCTATGTAATATTTACATGTCGTTTTGTGTCCTCCTCCTTGGGGATTTCGGATGATCTTACCCAGAAGGTTTAGGGTAAAGGGAGCACCATTTAGTGTTGCTGGAATGAGGGTGAGCATATGGGTCTCATAAACCTTTTTTCCTTCCCAATAGGGGCAATCACTAGTTAATATTTTTTCAATACCTTGAGGCATTGGCGGAACTTCTCCTACATTCCCACAATACCTCTCCCACTTGTATGCTCCAAAGATACTCGGTATATTCTTCTGAAGAGTGGGGGGTAACTGACGCAAAATTGCATCTGCTTGAGCTCTTACCGTCTCTATGTACCGATCGACATTCTTAAACCCTTCTGATGCATCCAATTTGACTTGTTCAATAAAGGTTGTCATACCTTCCGCTCGCTTTAGGGTCTGTTTGAACTCCTCTATTGCTGGCTTTAGATTTGCAGGAATTGCTGATGCTGGTATGAGCTTATTAAAAGGGTACACATCAATAGCTAGAGTATCGATGAAGTATTCGGCACGGACTCTTTCCACTTTATTTACGACTTCTTGCCAAGCACAATACTCATAGATTTGACAGTTTGAATGGGCGAAGGCTCTTCCAGCCTTCGCCCCAGCATACCGATAAACCATGCCTAAAGCCTGGACATTGAAAGCTGGGGGAACTTGTGGTGGAGTGAGGTTTGTTTGGGGTCGTTCAATATATCTAATGAGCCAGTGGACTCCCCAACTCACTCCCACTATTGTTATGTCTAAGTCACTCGGTTTCTTTCCGTTTCTAAGAATATTTAGAACAACACCTGCTGTTATTAACGCTGCTCCATATAAACTCGACAATACGAAGGGGGATTTCGTTATTGCACTAGAAGATTTTGTTGGAATGAGATTGACCATCGCTACCCTCAGTAAAGTTTTCAAAAAAAAATTTCAATGATTTTGGCACGACTACCAATTCCGAAGTTGAAAAAATCGCACCTCCCCACCTCATAAAGTCTTTCTCTTAAGTTCCCTTTTCCTCGCCAAGTCCAAGGCCCCTTCGGGGCCCCAAAAAGCCAACGCCACTGGCGCCAATAAACCAAGGACCAACAGCCAATTAGAACTTCCTAGAGCCAGCAAGGCCGTAGCAGTCGACGCTGTCGTAGCTGTCGCCGCTGGCGTCGGTGAAGACGTGCAGGCCAGACGCCCCAAACAAGCCAATGGCCACTCTCCACTTGTTATTGTGTACTTTTTTCTCGCACCGATTATAGGTGTTAGGGCTATCGCTATAGAGCCTCTCTCCTGTTTCCACATGGTGCATCAAGATCGCTGTGGCGAGCTCTAGCGCTTTTGGGGTGGAGTATTCGCTCTTAAGAAGGGCTGTTTGATCATTATAGCTCTTGTTTCTGCTTTCTGGGATGACATCCTTGGTGATCAGAGACCAGGTAGAGGGGCCGTTGGAAATGTCTCCTCTCTCTTTTAGTGTTAGCGTGTCTTCACTATAGTATTTTGCAGTGTGCCCTTCTCCTTGAGGAGTTTTGATGATCTGACCCAGAAGGTTGAGGGTGTAGGGGGAACCATTTAGTGTTGCAGGGATGAGGGTGAGCATATGGGTCTGTGCAACGGTTTTTCCTTCCCAATAGGGACAGGGGGAGTTGAGGATGTCAGCGATATTTTTTGGTAGCGGAGGAACGGCTCCAATCTCTCCAAAGTATCGGTTCCACTTTGCGGGGCCAAATATAGAGGGAAGCTGTGTGGTGATTGCTGCTGGGAACAGCTTTTGGAGGGCCTCGGCGTTTTTTAGCGTTGTCGTGACAAAGGCTCTCACTTTGTTGAGCCCTTTAGGGTAGGCTAGATCATATTCTTCTTTTCGATCGGGAGCGATACATTTGGTGGTGTGTTCTAAGTTCTCGGTAAAGGTTGTGGCGAGTGGACCGAGAT
>JASBRR010000047.1 GCA_030149435.1 Simkaniaceae bacterium | reverse complement strand
GGGACTGTTGGGAAGGTCGCTCTTTGCAGATTTTGAAGCGGTTTTTGAGAAAAATCGAAAGAGTTGAAAATCTACATATACCTAAGTATAGGAGATTTGCAAAAATTTTGATTTTGCCAAAAAAGGTGCAAAATGTGTGAGGATGGAGTTTCCCAACAGTCCCATAAAGCGGAGGGGGATATGAAACAAGATTTCGACCATGGTAAGGCCATGGATATGTTGAATAGTGAGCTCAAAAAGATGAAAAAAGAGCTCCATGAGGTCGATCAAAAGAAGTTGGACGGCCCTAAGAAACTGATGGCAAAGCATATGCATGAAATTTACGATGAGTGTGATGAACTCGTCCATCAATTTGAAGAAAGCCACAGTCACGACGACTTCAATAAGGTGTGCAGACACCTAGAAGTCTTTCAGCCTGCTTTTATTCTCAATTACAACGAAATTCTGGACTAGAGCTCTACTTAAGCATTGTAGCTGGTGGAGCTTGTATCGCCACCTGTTCCTGTCCAGTTGGTATGGAAAAACTGTCCGCGTGGCTGATCGACGCGCTCGTAGGTATGAGCACCGAAAAAGTCGCGCTGTGCTTGCAAGAGGTTTGCTGGTAGACGGGCGGATCGGTATCCATCGAAAAAGGCGAGAGAAGTTGAGAAGCAAGGCGCTGGAACTCCAAACTCGGCGCTATGGGCGACAACTCGCCTCCATCCCGCTTCTGCCTTGGTGACGGCATCTTTAAAAAAGTCATCGAGGAGCAAGCTTTCCAGCCCTGGATTCTTATCGAACGCTTTCTTGATTTCTCCGAGGAAGCGGCTGCGAATGATACACCCTCCCCTCCACATAAGAGCAATGCCCCCATAGTTGAGGTTCCAGTTCATTTCCTTGGCTGCGGCTTTGAGCAACATAAAGCCTTGGACGTAACTGATGATCTTTGAAGCATAGAGAGCATCGCGAATATCGCAAATCATTTGCTCTTTATCTCCATTAAAGGGATGAACTGGACCTTTGAAATGCTTACTCACCTCAACTCTTTGCTCTTTCACAGCAGAAAGGCAGCGAGCAAATACAGCTTCACCAATCAAAGTGAGAGGCATCCCGAGATCAAGGGCGCTCATTCCCGTCCATTTTCCCGTCCCTTTCTGTCCTGCGACATCGAGGATTTTATCAACGAGTACCTCCCCATCTTTTCCGCGGTAGGCAAAAATCTTACTGGTAATTTCGATGAGATAGCTGTCGAGCTCTCCTTTGTTCCACTCACCAAAAACCTTAGCGAGTTCATCAGGGCCGAGGTCTAATTTCGCAGTCAAGAGGTGATAAGCCTCGCAGATAATCTGCATATCCCCATACTCAATCCCATTGTGAACCATTTTGACATAATGGCCTGCGCCTCCTTCACCCACCCAATCGCAACAAGGCTCTCCATCTTCTGACTTGGCTGCGATGGATTGAAAGATCGGCTTCATCTCTTTCCAGGCTTCCGGGTGTCCACCCGGCATAATTGAAGGGCCGTGACGTGCCCCCTCTTCTCCGCCGGAGATGCCTGTTCCCATGAAAAGGATTCCCTTCTTTTTGAGGGTTTCAAAACGGCGTTCACTATCGGGATAATGACTATTTCCCCCATCGATGACAATATCCCCTTCTTCAAGAAACTCTAAGCACTCTTCAATTGTTTCATCAACAGGCTTTCCCGCGCGAATCATGAGCATTACCTTTCGCGGACGCTTGAGGTGACCGAAAAATTCTTTCAAGGAATGCGCCCCCACAACTTCTGTACCTTTTGCTGGTCCATTCAAAAAGTCATCGACTTTCGAAGTTGTCCGATTGAACACAGCAACTTTATAGCCGTGATCGTTCATATTGAGTACGAGGTTTTGTCCCATTACAGCGAGACCAATGAGTCCAATGTCAGCGCTCATTTCATATCCTTGGTTTACTTGAGATAAAGGTCATGATCAGATAAAATCTTCATTCATTTTTTGTCCTCGTAGCTCAGGTGGATAGAGCGGTTGCCTCCTAAGCAACAGGCCGTGCGTTCGAGTCGCGCCGAGGACGTTTTTCTTCGTTATTGCACGAACGTGTAATATTTGTCTGCTGAGTTGTCTCAAAAAAGCGATTCACTCCTTCAGCAACGGCGCGTGCAACTTGATCTAAGTACTTGTTATCTTTGAGTAAAGATCTCTCATGTGGATGGGTCACGAAACCACCTTCTACCAAAATCGCAGGCATATTTGTCTCTCGAATGACATGAAAATTTCCATGTTTTACACCGCGAGAAACAGAACGAGTTCTAGCAACGAGTCTCGACAGAACACATTCAGCAACTTGCTTAGAGCGCTTAGCGCGAGAGTCTCTCCCTTTTTCATAAAAAAAGACTTCCACTCCCTTAGCTTCAGGATTTTTATGACCGTTATAGTGGATACTCACAAAGAGCTGACTGTGGGTATCGTTTGCGATTGCCACTCTTTTTTTCAGTGAGATAAAGACATCTCTCCCTCTTGTCAAGATGACGCGGTACCCTTTTTCGTTCAGATATTTTTTGGTGAGGATCGCCGTGCGAAGAGCGAGTGTTTTTTCCTCAACAGAGTGGGAATGTGTTCCCAAATCATTCCCCCCATGACCAGGGTCGATAACGATCAGTTGCTTCTCTGCTTTCACCTGAGTCTGTTCTTTTTTAGGTACAGAGACAGTTGGCTCAAGACGAGAAGCTTGCGAACACGAAGTAAATAGGGGCATTAGCAATGCGCTAAAGAGAAAGAATATTTTCATCATAACTCAAAGCTAATCTACTCTCTTGACGCCCCATTTGCAAGTTCTAATGCAACTTCTGAATCATTAAATGGGATCCTCTTACCTTGACTCACCTGAAAAGGTTCATGACCACGCCCTGCAATTAACAAAACATCCCCAGGCTCAGCCATCGAGATTCCTCTTTCAATCGCACTGCGACGATCGAGTTCAACGGTGACAGGTTTATCCGTTTGAAATCCTGCAACAATGTCTTTAGAAATCAGCTCGGGATCTTCAAAACGGGGATTATCTGATGTTACGATCATTTCATCGGCATAGGTTTCAACCGCTTTTGCCATCTTAGGGCGTTTGGAACGGTCTCTGTCTCCTCCACATCCAAAAAGAGCAATGAGTTTCCCAGTTTTGCTCTGTACAAGTGTTTCTAAAACACGCTCAAGAGCATCATCTGTATGAGCAAAGTCTACAAAAAGGTTGACACCGAGAGGATTGGGAACTCTTTCCAATCGACCGGGAACTCCTTTAAATGTTGCTAGTCTTTCAATAATCGTGCGGATAGGTAGTCCTCGAGAAAGAGCAAGAGAAATCGCAGCTAGAGCATTATACACATTAAACCGACCAATCAGTGGGGAGGTGACAGAATACGAGCGCATATTGTAGCAAAGGTCAAATGAGACATGATCCAAACCAAGGTTAATATTCTCAGCGCGCACATGTGCTTCCTTGTCTAACCCAAATGTGATCACATGTGCTTGACTCTCCCCTAGCATCTTCCGATGCAACGGATCATCGAGGTTCACAATTGCGAGCTTATTGGGATCATTAACATAGTGAAATAGCTTTGATTTTGCCTCTGCATACCGCTCCATTGTTCCGTGATAATCGAGGTGGTCTTGAGAGAGATTTGTAAAAATTGCAGTATCAAAGTCAATCCCAACCACACGATTTTGATCAAGGGCATGAGAGGTCACCTCCATCACGACTTGCTCGGTCTTAACATCGAGCATCTCGCGGAGCAGTTTGTGGTTTGTCACAACATCTGGTGTCGTAAGCTTAGAGGGGAAGCGCTGCTGCCCAATCACACATTCAATTGTTCCAATTAACCCACATGGTTTTTTAACAGTGCCAATCAAGTGTTGAATCAAATAGCTCGTGGTGGTTTTTCCATTGGTTCCAGTAATCCCTACAACAAACATCTGCTTGGAGGGGTGATCATAATATCTTTGAGCCAGAATTGGCTCTAGCGATGCAACATCTTTTGCAATGACTTGAGGAATACTCAGAAAAGGGTTGAAGAGATCAGTTAAAATCGCGATAGCGCCAGCATCTAATGCCTCCTGAATAAAGGTCGTTCCATCAAACTCACTCCCACTCCGTGCAATAAAGAGGTTGCCGGGAGCGACAAATTGGGAGTGGGAGCAAATCCCTGTAATCTCACTCTCTTTATTCCCTTTAATCGTGACTTCAAGATCTTTAAACAGCTTTTTCAGTTTCATCGATTCCATTCCGTGTACAAGTCTTTTAAAACTTTCGCTTCTTTTGCCCACTGAGCTTTTTCTCGATCAGCACGAGGATCTCCAGGCAAATAGCCGTAAGGGTCATCGGGAGGCATACCCAAGTAATCATAGGTGCGGTGCATAATCCTCCTAAAAACAGGGGCAGCACAACCAGATCCAAAGTAAGTCCTTCCAATTCCGGGGAGGGCGCGATACTCCGGAGCATCTATCCCTACAAACAGAAGAAATTTTGGACTCTCGACAGGAGAAAACCCAACAAAACTCGAGAAGTGATCTTGCTTCGAATATTTACCCTTAACTATCTGTTCTGTCGTCCCTGTTTTTCCCCCTTCAGTAAACCCTGGAATATTTGCTCGGGATCCCGAGCCCCCAGGCTGAGTAATAGATTGTAGCGAATAGGCTAATTCTCGGCTAATTCCTTGGGGCAAGAGCTGCTTACCCTTTGCGGTTGAATGCTCGTAAATCAGCTCTGACTCCCCTTCTCCTTTTTCTTTTACAATTTTGCGAATTAACGTTGGGTGCACGTCACACCCTCCATTAATGAGAATGCCCCAAGCGCGCACCATTTGGATCGTATTTACAAGTAAGTTATAGCCAAATGATAGCGAAAAGGGTGTTGGGACAGACCATTGAGGACGACCAGAGGGATAGTATTGGTTAGGTTTGGGCAGCCAACCATAGCTTTCAGATGGGAGCTCGATCTGCGTTTTCCGTCCAAACCTAAAGACTTCGGAGAGCTGCTCGCGATACCACTCATCACCGAGGGTTCCTACGATTCTTTGAATCAGCCGCGCAACATAAATATTCGACGACTTCTGCATCGCTAAATACATATTTAGATAGCGATGGCTCCCTACATCGCTAATCGGTTTTTTTCTCCCAGGAAAGCGTCCATCATGGGTAGCCACCATCTGTGCTGGATTGAAGATCAAGGGCTTTCCCTGCTTTTCAAGCTCTTGATTTGCCATAGAAGCAATAGCAACAGAAATTGGTTTCTGAGTTGAGCCTGGCTCAAAGCAATTGGTCACTGCTTTGACATTGGTGTACTCAACTAGGTTGGGATCATTATAGTAGTCTCGATACCGTGAAGGGTCAAACTCGGGATATTGTGCTAGTGCATAGATCTCTCCTGTTACAGGATCCATAAGAACAGCCCAACCCGCTCTTGCCCCAGCAGCTTTAACACCTTTTCGCACTTCCTCCTCTGCAATCGCTTGAATGTAGGGGTCGATAGTCAAATAGACATCAGCACCATCTTCTGGAAGGGCAACGACAACTCCCCCTTCGAGCGACTGCCTTGGAGAGCGCATTCTCAATCTTTTACCAGGAACGCCCTTCAGGTAAGAGTTACATGTGAGCTCCAAGCCTCCCGTTGGAAAGCATTGGTGGGTTTCGGGATCACGTTCCTCCCGCACACTATTGATTACGGCCCCTAAAAGCTGTCCAAAGGGATAGCTGCGCTGGTAGTCTTCTAGGAAAAATACCCCATTCTTGGGAAGCTTGTTCCATTTGGCATAAGGGAGCCACCACTTCTCGATCTGAGCCTTTTCGACCTCAGTCAACCAACACTTGAGACGGCGACTGCGCGATTGTTTATCGAACTGCTCACGGATTGTGGCTTTCTCTTTCTCACCTGCATGAAGAAAACCCGTCAAGGCCTCAGAGATCTCATCCACACTCCCTTTCTGTAGAGTCGCAGGATCGATATAGAGGTGATATTTTTTGATATCGAGAGCCATTGCGAGTTCTTGGTGAGGATGCCCTGGTTTGATTGAAGTGCAAAAAAACCTCCCTCTTTTAAAAGGCTCCGCTTGTGCATATTGGTGTTGCGCTTTTGCTTGCCTCGTCCACTTCTCCCCTTCTACAATTTGGACTTTGAAAAACTGCGCGATAATGAAACAAAAGAGTAAAAATAGAAATAGAGTTAAAACTAAAAGGCGTGGAGTTCCTTTACCAATAAACTTCTGCATCCTACTCTTCCTCCTTGATGACAATCACATCAGAAGTTCTGGGATACTTGAGATAGCTAAAATCAGGTGATCGTGAAAGGGTGATTAAGTCATGAGGATTTTCACTACGACTGATTTCAAACCGCATGAGGGCATTCTCATCCTGAAGAGACCTCACTTGTTTTGCAAGCTTTGGAATATGGATTTTCAGCTCTGTAATTTCATTTTGCTTGTTGATAAATGTATAGAGAAATAAAGCGACGACAAAGATACAAATTAGAAGTCGAGATAGGAGTCCACCGTTCATGTCTATTTTACCCCCATGATCAATCCACTTAGATTTTTTCTGCTACGCGGAGTTTTGCACTACGCGCACGTCGATTTTCCCTGCACTCTTCTCGAGTGGGTATGAGTGGTTTTTTTGCTAATAGCCGAAGCATCGGTAGGTAGTGGGAGTCCTTGATTTCACCCATTTTTTGAATCGGTTTAGACGCTGAGCGAAACAAATTCTTAACAATGCGATCCTCTAACCTGTGAAATGAGAGAACGCCGATGCGCCCCTCGGGAGCAAGTAACGTTAATGCCTTTGTTATCCCTTCTCTTGCTGACTCCAGCTCTCGATTAACACAAATGCGCAGTGCTTGAAACACAAGCGTTGCGGGATGGAGCTTCTTTCGGCTCCTTCTAATTGCTTCCGCAAGAATCTCTGCAAGCTCCGTTGTGGTCTCTATAACTCTTTTTTTGCGTGCATGAACAATGGCGCGTGCTGCAATTTTCCAGTGGCGCTCTTCACCAAAATCGCGAAATAAAATTCCCAAATCTTTTTCAGACCAAGTATTGACAATCTCCTTGGCGCTTTGCCCAGAGGTTGGATCCATTCTCATATCGAGCGGCCCTTCTTTTAAAAAACTAAAACCCCGTTCACCTTGATCTAGCTGCATTGACGACACCCCCAAGTCAAAAAAAAACCATCTACTTGTGTCACACCCCTTTCATCTAAGTGGCGATCTAAGTCACAAAAATTCCCATGAATGTACTGAACTTTATCGCTCCACTCTTTTAAGTTTTCCTTAGCAATTGCTATGGCGCTTTTATCTCTATCGCATGCATAATAGGTATCTATTTCAGGGTGATCCGTAAGGAGTGCGCGAGCAAACCCTCCCGCACCTAATGTCCCATCAAAAAATGTCTTCAGGGACTTCCCTTTAAATAGTTCCAAACTCTCTTTCAACATAACAGGCAAATGAGGCATTAAAACTCCTGATACTCTGTTGCTTCGTTTGGAGAAAGGAGTGCAAGGGGTTCCTCTGTTTTGTCACCCTCTTCAAGAAGGGCAAAAGCCTCTTCAATCATATTTGCAGCGTTTGTATCATCGCCCTCTAGCAAGGCGTTTAAATCGCGATCGTACTTCTCTTTTGGCCAGATCTCAATCTTGTTCAATACCCCACAAATGACAATTTCACTCTGGATATTCACAGCCTTTTTGAGAACAGGAGGAAGAACAACACGTCCAAGCTTATCGCAGGTCAAGTGGTGCAGTGTGGAAAAGAAAAGCGTAAAAAACTTCTGGTACTTTGCCACATGTTGCTTGGCCTGAAATGCTCGAATGATTTTTTCCATATCGCTTGTTTTGTAAATTGCAAGCGCTCCACCTAAACTTAACCCAATTGTGAAGTTAAGATTTCCATTTTCAACAAGTCCATAGCGCATAGACTGAGGGATCACAAAGCGATTTTTATCATCGAGCTTTGTGTATGTCGATCCATTGAAAAAGAACTTGTTCATGATCTTTTTGGGCTATTTTTTCCACTTATTTCCACATGCTATCACTCATATCGAAATCAAGCAATGACTTTGTTGAAAACTATCCCTATGTATCTGCATTTTTTTCTCTAACTATTTAATACAGAGAAAGAAAATGAAAGTGGAAATATGTGGAAAAACTGTTTACATGTGGTGGATTTTGATGGAAATTGATCGCAGAAATAAATTACGAATAGACAAGAGGAGAGGCGACAATGTATAAGGGGCTATAAAGAAGAAAACACTGAGTCGACATGGTAGAAGCACGCACAATTGATGACCTAGGAATTGGCCCTTCAACACGCTTTGCAAAAGACCAAGCTTACCTCGATAAGACACTGATTAAAGAGTCCTCGTTTGTATCACATCAAACGCAAGTCGATGTCTCCTCTCCCTCGTTTTCAAGTGAATTCGACTCCCTATTTCAAATCAGCAAGCGCTATAAACCTTGGGCACTATTTTGGCCCCCTCAAGGCTTTAATATGCAAAAGATGCGCTTATTCACTCACCAAGTAGTCCCATCTCTTGGCACTGAAGAATTTCAGCAATCTCTGATGCAAAAAGTGAGGGACAAACAGGAAACTCTTAAGCAATCCCGAAAAAAGAAAAAACCATCTGGAAAAGATAAAGAACACGCTTGGTCAGATCAGAAAGAGGAGGAAGAAGAAGGGCGTGAGTCTGATCAGATCATCCTCTTCTTAGAATATATCTATGAACTCGACAGAATGATGGCTGCGATCAACGCGAGACGCAGCCAATACTCAAAAGGGTAGGCCAAATCAATGAGTCAAATCAAATGGCTAGATTTATTGGGGTGGGGTGAAGAGCAAATTGAAGACATCCGCTTCGCAGGTTTTTCTTATATCAAGCAAGGACAATATGAGAGCGCTCTGAAGTTTTTTGAGACACTTGCTATCTTCTCGAATGTTACCGATTATGATTTGCAAACTCTAGGTGCACTCTATCTACAAGTGGGAAATAATTTGGCCGCACTTAACTACTTGGAAAGAGCGCTAAAAATAACTCCTGATCACGAACCTACTCTGCTAAATAGAGCAAAAGCACTCTTCCTTTTAGGTTATAAGAGGCAAGGGCTTGCGCAAGCGGCGCTCTTAGAGCAAAGCTCTGATGCCTACGTTGCAGACCAAGCCAGAGCTTTAACGCTTGCTTACAGCTAATCCCGGCTGTGCCCCTTCCACTTACTCCTCATAATTAGAGGGTACTCCCCTTTTTCTAGCTGCTCTTGTTCAAAGGGGATCGAAGATAAATCTATCTTGTAACCATCAATTACCTTCTGAGCCCACTCTTTTTTCGCACCATCTTGTGCCCCTTCTTTAAGACTCATCGAGCGCTGATCTCCAAAAAAGAGCGCAACCGAATGAGAAGTTAACCCTTTTTTCCACACTTTTTTCAGAGCCCCTAATCCTGCAATAGGCAAACTCTTATCTCTTTCAAACCCCTTTTTCCGACACAAACTGACCCCAAAAGGGAGTGTTTCAGCAGCGTCCCCGAGCTGCACAGCAGCAATAGACTCATTACAATGGATGTGCAAAGATGAAGGAATCTCTGCAGCTTCAGAGAGAAGGAATCGCTCTGAATGCAGGCGCTCCATCCAATGAATACAGTCATTCAAAACGACTTGATCTTTAAATATGGTATTGTCCTCCATCACGAGAACATAAGGGGTAGAATAACGCTTCCCTGCGAGTGCAAGGTTAAAGAGGGAGTCAAAATCATTTCCGGGGTAGTCGCAAAGGTCAAGAAAACGAACATAAGGAAATTCCCTTTTAACCGTTAAATAGGCTCTCTCAAGCTCTGAATCTGAGCTTTGGTACAAAACAAATACCTCGTTAATGTTTTTCACTTTTTCATGAAGAGACTCTAAACAAGAGTAGAGGTGCAATGGACGATCTTGTGAAATGACGATCACATCTCCTTCATACTCTTTTTCATGAGATGTGAGATTTTTATCGAGTTGCAGGTGACATGCAGAATAATGAGGCATTGCTTTCAGGTATGCCTCTACCTCCATCTTATTATAGAGAGCGCTTTTACTTTCTTCTTTATGTATGGCTTCGTTGTTTACATAGGCAATCTCATCTACAAAAAGAGTATGTTTCTGGGCCATTTCTGCCATGGGGAAAAGCAGGCCTTCTTGCATGCAATCTTGTATGAACTCCCCTTTATAGAGTAGGTCTTGCAATTTCACCTGATGAAATAAGGCGACATAGAAAGTCTTGAGCCCAGTGAGCATAGCGCTTGAGTTACGCAACTTGCTCCCTTCAAAAAATCTGTCAGGGAAGCACTGACCTGTCACCTCCTGAAATTCGGGATAACTCACCATCTTCGAATAGGTCATCCAAACATCTGGATTCGCATAAGCGCAATTCAAGTGTTCAAAAACAAATTCATGAGAAAGCCAATCCTTTCCATCAATCATCATTGCAATTTCGTTTCCAGGCACATCTTGTAAAATTCGGTACACACTTTCGAGATCTGAACAAGGCTGATAATGATAATCGAGAGTCACTTTATCTTTCCTTGGGTGTGTTGCTTTGCATTGCATCACTTTTTGTTTCAAAAGCTCAGAGCCACTCTTATCAATAACGACAATGCGAAGGTGAGGATAGTTTTGATGAAACAGGGAATCGAGGGATTTTTCGATGGTTTGCTCACACCCTTCTCCAAAAAGAATAACCACAAATTTTTGGTCTTTTAATACTGGATGCGCAGACTCCAGTGTTTTTTGGGTATCATAAGATTCCGCAGGTGTTTTCTGTTGAAACCAATGAGAGAGTGGAAGCTGAAAGTTAATAAGTGGCAATGAACCAAACACAAAAGATAAGCAAAGACTAAAAAGCGTAAACATTCTACAAAACCCAATTATTCGATTAACGTGAGTCAAAGAGCATAGCGCAATGAAGGGATTTTTTAAAGCAGACAGACATTTCTCACTTCAAACTGACATTGAGCAGTTCAAAAAATGTGCGTGAAAAAAAATCTTCGGCTTGTGTTTTTTGAAACTTAAAGAGTTAAAAAAAACAGACTTTTTTTGCTCTGTTTTTTGTTGCAGAAAGGAGTGGATCAATGCTAGTGTTTCGCCGAAAAAAAAAGCGCCGTTTTTCCTGTGGAAAACATTGTTAATAACTCAAGAAAAATAGAGCTAACGGGCCCCTAACAATAGGAAACAAAAGACATATGGGTTTAACCAAAATAAAAGAAGATATGTGGTCGGAATTTCTCACGTTTATTAAACCCCGTTGTAGCCGTGCAGAATATGCAAATTGGATTGCACCAATCCAGTTTGTTGGGTGCTCTGATGATAAGCTCACGCTTCAAGTTCCTAATGTCTTTGTACAACAATATCTGCTCGATAACTACCAAGAGTTCTTAGGAATGTTTCTCCCTTCAAGCGGGAAAGGAGACCTTCCTATTTCTTTTCTGATTGAGGAAAAGCAGACCAAGCCAAAAGTAAAAGCTCCACAAAAACAAGAGAAGAAGTCCGCAGCCAAAGAAGTCAAGCTCAACGACTACTACACCTTTGAAAACTTCATTGAAGGCCCCTCTAACCAGTTTATCAAGTCAGCAGCAATGGGCGTTGCATCACGACCAGGAAAGTCCTATAACCCCCTCTTTATTCATGGAGGTGTCGGTTTAGGAAAAACGCACCTTCTCCATGCCATGGGGCATTATATCCAAAAAAACCACAAAAAACTCAAAATACATAGCATCACGACAGAAGGCTTTATTAACGATCTCGTCTTCCACCTCCGCAACAAATCTGTCGACAAAATAAAACGATTTTACCGCAGTCTTGATATTCTGCTTGTTGATGATATTCAGCTCCTTCAGAATCGACTCAATTTTGAGGAAGAATTCTGCAACACCTTTGAAAGTCTTATCAATCAATCAAAACAAATTGTCATCACTAGTGACAAGCCTCCCGGACAATTAAAACTCTCAGAAAGGATGATTGCCCGAATGGAGTGGGGACTCGTCGCACATATTGGAACCCCAGACCTCGAAACACGCGTAGCAATTTTGCAACATAAAGCTGAAGAAAAAGGAGTCCGTTTACCTAGCTCTCTAGCCTTTTATATTGCAGAACATATCTATAATAACATTCGGCAGCTCGAAGGAGCGATTAATCGACTCGGTGCATACTCTAAACTTATGCATTTAGAGCTCACACAAGATGTAGTCGATCGTACACTTGGTGAAATGTTCCAAGCTCCTGCTCGCACTAAAATTTCAGTCGATCAAATATTACAAAGTGTTTCAGCGATGTATAACGTACGTGAGAGTGACCTTAGAGGTACATCACGAGCAAAAGAAATTGCTCTTCCTAGACAAATTGCGATGTACTTAGCAAAAGAGCTCATCGGAAACTCCCTCATGAAAATTGCCGCGGCATTTGGTGGTAAAACACATTCGACTCTGATCCATGCTTGGAAAAAAATCTCCAAGCAGGTCGAAACTGATGACATCCTACGCCGTCAGATTCAAATGACCAGACAGAATATTGAAGTCTAATCCAGCTAAGTTCTCAAAGGGACTGCTTAAGAAATTCCATCCTCACACATTTTGCGCCTTTTTTGGCAAAATCTGCAAAGAGCGACTTTCGAGAGCAGTCCCAAAAATCGTAGGGTTAGCTTTGAGATCAGAGCCGACTAACTACGGTGCTCAATAAGGGATAGAGAGTAAATATTCTGAGTAAATAACTTGCGAATCTCACGCTTTGCTCGAACCAGGCGCTCTGTTTCCCACAGGTGTAATTGAATCAGGAGCACCTGCTTTCCAACTAGAGGCTTGGCTCGCTTTTTTAGCAGGCAATCATGGTGTATGCAAAAGGGAAGGATCACCTTTGCCGCACTTAGACTTCCAAGCTCCTTTGCGATCTGCGCAATGCCATCCTGTTTCACTCCCCCCAGTGCACAGTAAGGCTCACCAATGGGAATGATGATATCTGGAAAGTTCCAATCTAACTCCAATAATCTCATAAGAAAAAAGCTTGCAAGAGCTGCAGCCATCCGTTTGAATGGCCTCTTTTCAAATTGACCCACGAGTTCCGCCATCGGGCTAAAGGAAGAAAAAAGGGAGCAGTGTGGTTGAATGACCCGCTTCTTTTTTGTGCACTTGCGACAGATGTCTCGTACTCTGCTCTCTTTGGGTCTAGCACAGAGCTTACACGAAACTTCCATATCCACCCACTCAATCAAAGAAGTGCAGTCATCGCAAAAAAGATCAGCCGCTGATTTCAACTTCGAGTTACATTGAATACAAAAAGAGGGATAAATTGCAGATGAAAGAGAGTTTAGAAGCTTATGGATAGGCTTAGCGCAGACTGTACTTGGGATTTTCAAATGTCCCCCCAATCGAAAGGATAAAGGGTTGAGTTAACTTGAGCAATACATACTGTTTCATTCTAATGTTGAGGTTTAAGTTTCCTTCAAAGTCAATATAGGAGGGCTGTTCTGATGCGAGGAAAAACTCTGAGCGTTTTCCTTCGCTATAACTGTTTGCAAGATCAACAAAGTAGACCTTTCCATCGACCATAACAAAGTCGACATGCCCTCTTGTTGGCACGAGAAGCCCCATGTCAAGCCCTAGTCGCCCGAGGATTTCTAGAGGAATATCAAGCAGAGTATAGTCTCTTTTAAAGGTGTTGATGAAGTGTAAATCTCCCTTTCCTGTAAATGTTTCCACACTCCCAAGTGTTCCACGAATGTCATTAAAATGGAGTTGTTTGATCATAAGGGGCTTGATCCTCCCTCGATATCTCCCAATCTTCTTTAAAAGACTTGGCCGGAAATCTTGAATGGAAAGCTCCGGAATCTTAAGCGACCATTTCCCATCGCTCATACGCCCAACATCTAGCTCTTTAACTGAAAAAATCCCAGCCTCATCACTCATATTAAACTGGCTGAGTGTAGCTCCGTCGGGAGAAATAGCCACTTCACTGAGTAAAGTTTCCATTTCTGAGCCAAATAAGTGGAAGTGTTTTCCTCGAAAGTACCCCCGAAAGTTGAAGTCGTGCAAACTCTCTTTTCCTAAAAACAGATCACCAACAAGCTCAAAGCCTTTCCCAACCTCAAATGCAGCGATTTCTTCCTTCAGCTTAGTGGGAAGTCCCTTTGAAAGGCGAGAAAAGTCGATTTGGATTCCCCCAGACAATATATACTTATTGTCACATTCATCTTTGGGATTATAAGTCATTGAGACATCTAAACCCAAAAGATGCCCTTCTGCTCGATCAATTACAAAGCCGCTCCCATTCCTCCAACTCCCTTGAATTGTCAAAGGGGCACGGTAAGAAACTTCTTCTTTTAAAGTCTCCTGAATCACAATTTGAGATGTCACTTTGGGTTGCATTTGAACCTGAGCTGTCACATCAAAAGGGAGGTCATTGAAGCAGGTATTTGCAGATAGGTTGATCACATCATTTGCATAATTGAAAGTAAAGTCATTGAGGTACCATGCTTGATCTTTTATCCAATAGTATCCCTCTTTCAGCCTTCCTAAGCCAGTGAATGTCTCCCCCCACTCAATATCCAAAGTGACTTCCATCTGGTTTTCCCATGGAATCGTTGCACCTGCAATGGAAATCGCCTTGCCTTCACTTCTAAGAAAGGGTAGGGAACCTGTAGCTCCAAGGTACTGAACCATCTCAGGAGGAAGCACTAAACAGATATTGCCCCCTTTCCATGTCCGCTTAAAGAGTCCAAGCTCATCAAAATGGCACTTAGCCCAAACCTGATTGGACATAGGAGAGAAAAAGTGGCAATCCCCATTCTTTAGCTGAAACCCTTCCTGGCTGCTGTAGGAGAGCTTTAAGGCACGAGGGCACTCCATATTTAGACGCCCTTTACCTACATCCTCTCCTACTACATTCATCGTGGTAGCAATACGTAGATCCTTAATTCCATGAGAAAAATCTAGGTCACAAACTGCTTCGCCGCGGAATTGGCCTGAGTAATAACTCCAATCTCGCTCTTTAGGAAAGGGGAGTTCTGAAATCAGCGATTGTAAATCAATAAAAAACTCATCAATAGAAACTGATAGTGTGTGTTGGATAGAATCATAGCGCCCCTCATGAATCTTACAACACACCCCTTGCTTCTGAAGGCCCAAACTTGGGATCTCCCAATATTTGTCCCTCTTCCACATCTCCAGATCGACTTTGAGCCCTCCGACTTCACATTGACTTAAATGAAAATGGTTCCCATCTCTTTGCCCATGAATATTTAAAGGGCCGAGCTGGATTGTGCCAAAAGAAAAACGCTCCCCGATCCCTTTGAAAGAGAGTTGCTCCTGCTCATGATGATAGTTGATTTCACAGGAAATTTCCCCGTCCGCAGGAA
This sequence comes from Simkaniaceae bacterium, assembly GCA_030149435.1. Taxonomy (GTDB): domain Bacteria; phylum Chlamydiota; class Chlamydiia; order Chlamydiales; family Simkaniaceae; genus JASBRR01. The sequence goes on along the minus strand of JASBRR010000047.1, from coordinate 7,541 downwards.
GCAAGAGCAATTTGTTCATGCTTTCTCCACCTACTGGAAGAGCGCCCGCATCACATAAAAGCTCAAGCTGCTGCCCCAAATCCGATGCAGAAATTGATCCCTGAAAATTAAATGCCCGCACTCCCTCTTCCAAATCGATAATCAGATTTGAAATATCCCCTTTTGTCCCAAAAAAATGTGTCTTTTCAGAATCTAGTGTTATACTCAAAAGGTTACTCTCTTTTCCTCCATCCCCTTTTAGGCATAAAATATCATAGGTTGCTGTCTCTAAACGCGTATCAAAGGAAAATTGGCCACTAGATTGATTAAAAGATGCAGAGGGGACATTCAGTTGAAACTGTTTAGGGCTAACCCCTCCTGATAAGAGAACCTCACCTGATCCTTGAGAAAGATTTAAACTCTTTTCAACATCATGATATGTCAGTTCACCTGTTAGATTCTGCAGCGAAACATTTGATGAGATCTGAGACCTTCCATCTTCTAGGTGAAGCGTAAGGTTCCAGTCAAGCAATTTACCTTCACCCATCAAATCAGCATGAAGCTTCATTTCGCCCGTATGACTGAGAACTCTTCCTTCAATGGGGATTGCAAAGTGAGCAAACTCTTTAAACTGCCCAAAAAATGCGCAAACCTGATCTGTGGTTCCTTCTATATGAGACGTTATAACCTTGAGGTCAACACGATCCTTAAGCCCGTAATCAATCGTAACATCGCCTTGAAAAAGAACACCTTGGGAAAAGGCGCTGACCGAGCGAAAAGTGAGCAAATCCCCTTCGATTTTAAGGTCTGCATCAAACGGAGAAAAATGAAGCCCAATAGGTTTTTCATCTAAACTCACATGCTTTAAAGGAAGGCTTCCTTCCCATAATCCTTTTTGAAAATCAAACGTAAAATTCCAAGCAGGGCAGACCTCATCTGGCTCAATAGTTTGTTCGATCGTAACATCTGAAGAAATCAACGTAAAATATGTCGGGTCAAGCTGGAGTTTAAACCGCTCTTTTGAAACAGATCCCTTTACATCCACAGACCCTTTACTTTTCCATGGTTTCCCAGAAAGCCAGAGAGTTAAGTCGATTGCCCTTTCTGAAAAATGTGATGCATCAAAATCGCAAGATATAAATGCCTTTTGTAAGCCCAGAGCAGAGAACTCTCCAGCAATTAGATTGGAGCAATCGAGGCGCACATCAAAGAAAACCTGATCGTTTTTATCGTGAACTTGTAACAGCTCTACATTTCCATTGAAACAGAGTTGATCTTCAATTGACTTAACCCGACCATGAAGATCAAAAGCGAGCTTTTCAATAACTGGAGTTGGAAGGCTCTCCTCTTTCAAACCCATCCATTTCTTCAGGTCTTCTGAGGAGACAGCGCTGTGGACATCAAAATTTAGGTGGTTGTAGAGCCCTTCAAAGTGAAGTTCTCCTTCAATCCCATTCATCAGACCAGAAATCGTTGAGGGTTTGACGTACTGATCGTGCATCGCAATATTTGCATCTACTTCTTCAAGCTTGACCCCTGATGGGAGCTGGATCACGCAACCATCTACTTTTACGTTCCAAAATGTCCCATCAAAAAAGTCACCACTACTCCAGTCAAACTCCCCTGATCCGCTAACCTGCTTAGCATTCGCATAGAGCTCATGACTTGGAAGATAACATCGAAGGTGCTCACCCCTAAGCTCCTTCACTTCCAATTGATGCAACGCTCCGGAATTAAGAAAAGCTAGTAGCTCTCCACTCAGAATTCCAGACTCCATTGTGACTTGAGATAAGCTAGGATAATGGGTCTCAGAAACCCTTTTAATGAAAGTCAATAAAGAGTGGTTTAATCCTTCAAACCCAGCTGAAACCTGCCACAATCCAGCTTCCTTTTCAGACTTTGTCCATTCAGTATAAACCTTCCCTTCGCAAGTTGAAAAGAAGTGAAAATCACATGCAATCTGATCGACAATTTGCCCTCTTCGCCGCGCTTCCAACGCCATTTGGAATGGAGTCTCTTCCCTTCCATCTTGGAAAATGCCATGGCATGCAACTGAAGGAACGCCACCACTACCTCTGGTAACCTTTGCGCTCAATTCAACACTTCCACAGGGCTGACCCGTTTTCGAATCATTGACTGTGACAACACCACATGAGAGATCCCCTTCCCCCAAAAGCTGAAGCCATAAGGGATCCCTACTATCTCGAGCCCCACTCTTGTGAGCATGCTCCTCCCAATGAAAGCGATGAGCTGCTAAGTCGATTCCCCACTTAAGTGCTGAAAGCTTAAGCTCGCGCATATCGATGTCATAGCGCAAGTAGTCAATAGACTCAGTTGGACTTAGCCCAAAAGCTAAATGACCACATAAAATCCCTTCATGAAACTTAATGCTATCCGGTGAGTGCTCAGGAGAGAAATAAGCAACCAGCTCCTCTGCCCAATTTAAACGAAAATCATTAAATCGAAAATCAAACAGCACCCCCTCTTTTCCCTTTGAGAATTCTGCAGAAAACTTCGGATGACTTAATCCCTCTAGCGAGTCGCTCAAAGCGATGAAACCTGGGTGGTTTTTCATTGCAGACTCAAAAGAAAAATAGGCAACCTTTGAGCGATCTTTCCCAAAATTCACTTCTCCCTGTTCCACTGAAATGGGAATATGAAAAAGCTGCCTTTCAATGGACTGATACACATTGGACCCACTCTCTTTTTTCGGAACCGGAATATCGGCCATATCAAATTCAGGCCGAGAAAATGTAAACTTTGGTGAGAACTGAAAGGGAAAAAGACGAAAATGAAAAGAGAAGCGCAAGTTATCGACCTTCACCTTAAGTCCTTGTCGTTCCTCTTTAGGATGACAGCTGAGTGTCACACCTTGAAAAACAAAGTCCCCTTGATCCCATTTTCCTTTTGAAAAAGCAAATGAGACGGTGTGACTTTCAGGTAAATGCGCTTTGACATAGTGCTGCACACCAAAACAGATCAGTGCATGATGGAAAAGTGCTAAAGTCAAAGCACACACTACCACCGATGCAATGAGAAAGTTTTTGGTTGTCTTCATCCCCCTATCATAACAAACGGCATCAATAAAACGATGAAAAAATCACATCAGAAAAGTAACCGTCATCATTATAATGGGACTGCTCTCGAAAGTCGCTTTCTACAGATTTTGCAGCGATTTTTGAGAAAAATCAAAAGAGTTAAAAATCTACATGTACCTAAGTATAGGAGATTTGCAAACATTTTGATTTTACCAAAAAAAACGCAAAAGGTGTGGGAATGGACTTTCGAGAGCAGTCCCATAATGCGTTATCACCTAACTGATCACTGTCAAGAAGGCGCCGAAATCTCAATTAGATTTCACTTCCAGAGGCAGGAGCTACTAGGAAGGCATCTAAGCCAGGACGAGCTCTGCCATTTGCTGCTGAAGGATCAACCTCAGCATTACCGCCAGCAACAAATGAAGCTGCACTGACAATTACCTCTGAATCATTTTTTGCTGTTTTGCAGAAAGGATGGCTCATAACCTCTGCCATGGAAAGCCTTTGCTCTACAGGGCAAACAAGCTTAGAAAGCAGATCCCAAAAGTCCTTATTGTGAGCATAAGGATGATCTGGTGGAAGTTGACTCATTCTCTCGGAATTACTGCTTCTAATTGTGATCAAACGTTCATTTATTAGAAACGCTTTTATAAAAATTTGTAATGGGGTTCTTTCACTATTACAATGAGAAGGGTTCTCTCCAAATGCATAGTAGTAAAGCGCAATTCCTAGAGACCAAGCATCTGCTTTCATAGGGTCATATCCCCCCTCTTCTTTGATGCAAATTTCTGGTGCTAAGTTATTGGGAGTTCCGCAAAACGTATCCACCCGTCCATTTGTCCCTGTTGTATTCCTAGTGTATCCAAAATCTATCAATTTGAACCCTACCTCCCCTGATGGCTTCTTATATCGGAGGATATTCTGAGTCTTAATATCCCGATGTGCCAATCCTTTCTGATGCATCGCGTCAACTGCACCTGCAATACCTCGTGTAAAACTTTGGAGATCCTTTGGAGGTGAATACCCACCGCACATCGAGCTATTTTTTACTACGCTTTGCAAATCCTCTGCTCGATCCAATGCTTCAGTAATCGTTCCCACAACAACCTCATGGGGACTCTTATCTTGAGTCGAACTATCAATTACTCGGCAAGTACGCTTGTCCTTATCAAAGACAAAGAGACAATGTGTTTTGAGCAGATTTTCGTGCTCAGAGAATTCAAGAGCTAATGCTTCACCTCGAGCCAACGGAGCACCTGAGGGCCCAGAGGCCAAATAATACTTTTCATGTTTCAATACCTCACTAGGGATAATCTCCTTATATACAACAGTGCGCCCTCCATCTATGCCGCAGAGATATGCGCTTCCAGATGTCCCAGATCCCAATCGAATATATGAGCTAAATTTCAAATCGCGCCTTAGCATTTCGCGTGTACTTTGAATTGAGGCCTCGAGACAGTGTCTAGGTTGATGATCGCTTACAATAATTTTAGGAAGAACAAACGGAACTGGAGACTCTGCTCTTATTTCCTGGTCTGCTTGCTTGGAATCACCATCTATCTCACCTGCTTCACTGTCTGGCTTACTTCTTACACTCTGATGCGCACTATCACCTGCTTCTCTGCCTGGCATACTACTTGCTTTCTGATGCGCACTATCACCTGCATCAGAATGGGGAGCCACACCTCCATTCTCACGAGAGCAAACAAGTAGAGCAACTTTACCCGAAGGGCTGGATGACGAACTGCGCTCTAATAATGCATATTCCCGCCCCTGATATTGAGAACCTGTAACACTTTGATTATGAGCGCGATAGCTTTTATCGCTCTGAGATACACCCTGTGAAGAAGTCATAATTACCGCCTTATTACATTTAAATAATTAGTAATATTATAGCATAAAATTTAATAAAAAATTAATTAAATTATTTATTAATTTATTAATATCTAATGCCTGCGATTTAATAGATGTAGACGTTTTTGAGCAATCCTTCCCAAAATTCACTTCTCCCTTTTAAGCAGAAGTAGGAAGATGAAAAAGCTGCCTTTGAATGGACTGATACACTTTCGACCCACTCTCTTTTTTCGGAACCGGAATATCATTCAGGACGAAAAAATCCCGTGAATAGTGAAATACTCAAACAGTGGAAAAAATATCCATTAATCTAGGATTTTTCACTCTAAACGTCCGCCTTTTCCTGGACTCTTGATACTATTTAGAAATGGATGCTCTAGCACTTGAGCACATGTAAGCCTATCGTCTTTTGGACGAATCAAACCATTCAATAAACCCCAAAAGTCTTGATCTTGGGTTAGCGGACTTTTCTCAAATCGCTCAGAAATCCAAGGTCTATCAAACTCCTCAATCGTCTGACCCGATTTTCCAAACGCATTGAGATCGCGAAAAATCCCAACAGGACGCTCATGGGGACTGCTTAAATCCCTTTCCTGGTAAGCGTATGAGGGCTTAGCTCCAAATGCAAAATGATAAATCAAAACACCGAGAGACCACATGTCTGTTTGCTTAGGGTCATATTCTGTTCCGTGCATCACTTCAGGAGACATGTATGAATGAGTTCCTACATGACTATTTGTTTTTCCATGTTCTCCGAGCGAGCGCAAATTTCTAGAAGTACCAAAATCAATCAGCTTATAATTTTTAGCTGCGTCTGAGTCCGTATGCTGCAATATGTTTGCAGGCTTAATATCCCGATGTGCGATGCCATGAGCATGCAGTGCCCCTAATCCACCTGCAACTTGCCTTGTGAAATCTTGAACCATTTCCTTAGTTGGAGACGTAGTGTTTTGCTTACTACAAACACCCACTAAATCTTCAGCACTAGGAACTGCTTCTGTAACCGTTCCGACTACTACTGCACTCCCATCAAGAGCTTGATTACGATCAAGTATGCGACACTCTTTCTTATCTCTATTGTATATAATCAAACGCTCTGTTTTTAAAAGATGCGGATGATCAGGAACATAAAGACTTAGTGCCTCTCCCCTTTCTGGAAGTGGAGAATTCGCTCTTTGACAAATAAAAGAGTCATTGCCACCCCTCAGTAACTTTACTGCGAACCTTCCCTTCCCATGAGTGTACTCTTTAACAACTCCACAACTTCCCGCCCCAAGAGCTCGCTGGAACTGCCAAGGCTGCGCCCTAAGAAACGTGTCTGTTGCGTTAAACATTTCCTGTTCAGGAGACAGTCTAGGGGGAGATAATGGTGTTGGAGTCGCATGCAAACTCATATAGCTAGCTTGAAATTCCCCCATCCCCTCTGAACCAAAACTTCTTGTAACCCCAATCATCATAGCAGAGCCAGAAGAATCAACATCATTAATGGCATCCAGAGCGACTGCTTTTGCATTTTCAGCTACCTGCTGAACTTCTGAACTCGTTAAGTTTCCAACGATATTTTCATTATCAGCACAGGACCCTAATAGAGCGCTGCTTTGTTCTGCGCATGACTCAATAGAAATCGACATTATTACAACCTATTTTTTAAATTAAATATAAAAACAATTGTATCAAATAATCGTTTTAATTTAAACAATATCTATTTATATAATTAAATCAGATAAATCGACATTCCTTTAATTATCAAAAGTTTGCGCTTCAAATAAGCTGATATTGATTTCTCAAAAATTGTTGCAAAATCTGTAGAAAGCGACTTTCGAGAGCAAGCCCCAACTTGAATCTAATTAAATTTTAATGAATTAGACTTTGTTTAGTAAATGAACTATCGATAACCTGCTGATAGTCAAGACGTTTTGATTGATGACAAATCAGACCATTCAAGAGATGCCAAAAGCCTTGGTCTTGGGCTAACGCATCGTTACAGCGGGATTGTATGATCCACGCTTGATCTGTCTGCTGGATGGTTTTGCCAGAACGCTCCTGATTTAGGATGGCTTGATAAAGGGCGAGTCTTGTTCGCTGATGACAAAAAGAGGGAACAGCACCAAAAGCATACTGGTAGAGCATCACACCAAGAAACCATCGATCCGGGGTTGTCGGATCGTAATTCCCTATTATTACCTCTGGAGCCATATTGTTTGGAGAACCACATTTCGTATCTGTACGCCCTTCAGAGTCTAATGCCTCTAGGTTTCTTGCGAAACCAAAGTCGATGAGCTTAAATGCATCAGAGCCATCATCTCGTTAATACCTCAGGATATTTTCGGGCTTGATATCGCGGTGCACAAATCCCGCTTCGCATAAGGCACCTAAAGCAGAGGCGACTGTAATCGCGAGTTCAGCGACTTCTTGTCGACTAGGCCTCTGCTGCTTAGACTCTTGGATAACCGCTTCAAGAGTTTTAGCCTCCTTAAGAGGCTCTGTAATCGTTCCAACAACGAGCGTTCTAGCTGAAACGTTCTTCTCTTTCTGACTATGTAGGGACTGTTGGGAAATTCCATCCTCACACATTTTGCACCTTTTTTGGCAAAATCAAAATTTTTGTAAATCTCCTATACTTAGGTATATGTAGATTTTCAACTCTTTCGATTTTTCTCAAAAACCGCT
>JASBRR010000033.1 GCA_030149435.1 Simkaniaceae bacterium | reverse complement strand
CCTCACACATTTTTCGCTTTTTTTGGCAAAATCAAAATTTTTGCAAATCTCCTATACTCAGGTATATGTAGATTTTCAACTCTTTCAATTTTTCTCAAAAAACGCCGCAAAATCTGCAAAGAGCGACTTTCCCAACAGTCCCTTAAGCAGCCCCATTAGGTTTTGTTGCCCTGTAAATTGGAATTGATTTCTCGCCATTTTTTCACGATCTGCGCTGCTAACGGCGCCGCTTCTTTTCCATAACTCCCATACCGCAGATAGACAACAACGACGAGTTCAGGCTCTGCATTTTTCTCCCTAACATCATCTTTGAAGGAAATTGATCCGAACCAAATGTCTTTACACATCGTTGCAGGTGTCTCCCGGTCGAGAGTGCTTTTATGTCTGAATTCTGTAGTTGAAGTCTTCCCAGTAAATTGATTCGTGAGTTTTTTGTAGTCAGCCATCCACTCGGGGTGTTGGTAGAGGGAGCGAATTCTATGGGGAGCTGCTTGTCCATTTTCTCCCCAAACAACGCGCCTCATCCCTTCGACTAATGGAGCGCGCAGTTCATCAGGAAGGGCAATTTGCCGTTTGACCTTTTTTTCGAAAGGGAGAACGACCTGACTCTCGCGAGTTTTCTTACTCTCTGTAAATAGGGGAAAGTGAAGGCCAACAGTTTTTAAAAGCTGGTTATAAGGATACTCGCGCTCAGAGAAAAGTTCATCGGCGTGATTATTATAAGTCGACCCCGCCTTCATTTTGACAATCTGCGGAGTCAAGACTTCCCCTCCATTTGCAATTGTAGAGAGCATCACAGAAGATTGAAGGGGGGTGATTTCGAGCGCATGCTGTCCAATGGCAAATGAATAAAGACTTGAGCGGTCATCACAGATATCATCCGGGACATAGCCCCCAATTTCTCCAGTGAGTTCAATTCCAGTCGGAGTGCCTGCACCTAACTCTCGTGTGGTTTGATAGAGATCTCTCGGATGTGTAATGAAGTCACTTGCTAAGAGAGAAAAATAGATGTTACTCGAGCGTTCAATAGCATTATAAAAGTTGATTTTTCCAAGTGGGCTATGTGTTTTTGGAAGGCGCCCTCCCTTATATCGACGTGTGATCCACTTTCCCTCTTCAGTTCTTCCAAGGGCCATGCCCTGGGGAGTCATGATGCGAGGGTTGGCCTCATCATAAATCGTTAGAATATTCTCTAGAGGGAACTTCTTTTGGCCCTCCTGAAAATAGGTTTGTTTGAATGCTTCATAAGCTGTGACTAGCTTAAACCATGAACCTGGAGGAGCTGCTTGACTGTAGGCATACGATTTCCCATACCCCATCCCTGTTTTGGGATAAAATGCTTTTGCTAAATCTTTGAGTGTTTGACGTGGGAGTCTTGGATAATGTCCCCATAGGGGATAGCTTTGGAGGGTATGGAGAGATCGAAGATTCGAGAAAAAGGCGATACGCTCCTTTTCGCTTAGCGCGTTGACTCTTTCTTTGAGTAGGTCGAGCCCCTCTAGCTGAGACTTTTTTCCATTCAGAGCTAGATGGAAGAAAAATGAAGGCATCTCTTCGCTATTTTTCACTTCACCGAAAAGGTAGGTTTCAATGCAAGCATCAGAATGTTCTTGCCAAAAGGGGGAGAGTAGTTTGCTTTCAGCTTCTTCGAGGTATTCAGTATAAGGGTGGACATAGGTTTTTTTCAGCTTCTCTTCTTCTCGTTTCGCCGAGAGGTAGGACTTGAAGTGTGTGGCTCTCCATATGGGAAACACCCGCTCATGGTAGAGGGTCTTGACCTCCTCGTGTACAACGTTTCTTACAGCGAGGCCTAGCTGTTGGACTCTGAACAATTCCCCTAAAGTACACTCTTCTAGTCCTTGGATTACCCGTGTATCAACCACAAGGCGTAGTAAGTCTAAGAAAAGCAACTTGTCTTCATTGAATGGAATTGCAGTTAGAAATGGGTCGAGCTCAATTCTAACTTTATTGATTTTCTTATGCTCGTCTTCGAGCTCTGGAGTATTTGTGCTCTTGACTTTACAAGCGTGATGGCCCTCTGCCTCAGGGTAGAGCCTATTCATAAGCACCCTGGGGTTTTCTTCTTCCATGCACTGGATCAGGGAGGCAAAGCTTTGCAGTAAATTGAGAGCTTCTCTCACACTTTTTACCCCTTGGATTTGCTTTTTCACAGCGCAGTTTTTTGATAACACCTGATCTAAAAACAGATCCCATGTCAAAAAGGAGCTCTCTTGGTAGGTTTGATTGCGCCCCGGCAACAAGCACTCCCGCTCAATCGGTCGGATTCCTTGCCACAGCTCTTCGAAATAGTTGGGTGTCTCTAGCCATTTTTGTATAGAAGAGCTCTCTTTTTTAATGAAATCATTGGGGTCGAACCGAGGGTAGGACGCGAGGGCCACGACTTCCCCTGTTTGGGGAATCATCGCAACAATCGCGCCACCTTTCATCCAAGGGGGTGGGATTTCCCGGTGCCTTTTTCCCGCTGTCGCAAAGTTTTGATCTCTTTCTTTTTCATTTAGAATGAGTAAGTTTTCGGCGCATTCCTGCAATTCTGAAGAGAGTGTCAAAATGATCCGTTGTCCAGAAATCGGAGGGCGTGCCCCCGGTAGATTATTCAAGACTTTCCCCTTTGGGCCAATTGCAACGGGTTTTTTCCCATAGAGCCCTCTAAGGTTTTCATCGAACCGACGTTCGATTCCTGCGCGACCCACTTGGGTTTGCATCGTGTACATCTTCTCTTTTAGTTCTGCAAACCGGTTTTGTGCTTCTTGAGCACTTTTGAACCCCTTGGGAAGGGGTGCTGGGATGCCTTCTTCTCTTTGTTCCAGATAGCTTTTAAGAGTGTCGATTTCTCCTGCGATGCGGTAATAGAGTTTCGGGTCTATATCTCCAAGATACCCGATAATATTGGATGCGACCTTTCCCTTTGGGTACACTCTTTTTGCCGCTCGCTCCAGCCGAAGGCCTGGCCACTCCCTTTCTGCAAACTTAAGCTCGTAGTAGAGAGATTCGGTAAGATTTTCTGCGATGACAAATGGGGTGTTTGGAAAGAGAGAAGCCTTGCTGTAGATGATGTCTCTAATATGGCTTGGATCAAGGTTCAACTTCTTAGCTAGAAACTCTGTGAGTTTTTGAACGTGTTCTCGCCGCTCGTTTACCTTTTTTCGTACGCCTTGTTCATTCGTTGACCAAGAAGTTGAAGGGATCTCTAAAATTGCGCTGTAGAGGATGGCTACATTATACTGCAATTGATTCATCGCGAGAGGAATATTGAATCGATCCCGTATCGTTCCTCGGTGTGGTTGCTCAATGATAACCCTTCTTTGGGGTTTACGCGCTTTTGCTAAGTAGTCATCGTGTTTAATAGTCGACAGGTACCAAATGCGTGTGAGCATCAATAAAAGTGCGATCAAGAAAAGGTGGAGCACATGGTTTGCTTTTCTGGGAATATTCTGGTCGAGCCTCATGCTTTCCAGCATACATAAATTGAGCTCACGATTGCAATATGGACTTTCGAGAGCACGCCCCTTTTACTAGTTGGGACTGCTTAAGAAATTCCATCCTCACACATTTTTCGCCTTTTTTGGCAAAATCAAAATTTTTGCAAATCTCCTATACGTGAGGTTATGTAGATTTTCAACTCTTTCAATTTTTCTCAAAAAACGCCGCAAAATCTGCA
>JASBRR010000032.1 GCA_030149435.1 Simkaniaceae bacterium | reverse complement strand
GGGTAGGCTAGATCATCTTCTTCTTTTCGATCGGGAGCGATGCATTTGGTGGTGTGTCCTAAGTTGTCGGTAAAGGTTGTGGCGAGTGGACCGAGATCTAAGTTGGGAATGAGTTGCTGATAGGGGTAGTGGATTTTTTTTGCATTATCGATCAGGTATTCCAGGCGCACCTGGTCGAGCTTCATAGTCAGCTCTTGGATCGCACAAATCTCAAAGCTTCCTTTGTTTACATGGGAAAAAGCCTTTTTATCTCTTTCATCTTCAATAAAAGAATAGATAATCGAAGTCGGTTTGGGGTGAATTTTTTCTAATAGCGTCTGTTTTATTTGATTCTGGCGCGATTGATCATATCGCTTTGCACAATCAAATAGTGCCCAGCTCACCCCTAGGATTCCAATATCTAGCATCTGGACTTGGTTTCCTTTGCGTATGATGTTCCAGGCGACTCCAGCTGTTGCTAGGGCGGCCCCACACAGACTTAGGGTTGTTAGGGTAGGTTTTGCCCCTTCCATTGAAAACGGGAAGGGATGCGTTCGATCATTGGCAATTGGATGGGTCATACATGTAAGGGGACTGCTTAAGAAAGTCCATTCTCACAGCGTTTGCTCATTTTTTGGCAAAATCTACAAAAAGCGACTTTCGAGAGCAATCCCGTAAGAAAAATTTTGTTTTTTTTGCAATCATCCTAGACTAACGCTCTTTTTTGTTAAAGTTTTCGGGATCAAATAACAATAGTTCCCAGCTGTGTGGTAGGGTCAAAAGAGTTTGACTTCAATGTGCACGTTCCGCTAAGGATAAAATTAAGTTTATAGTGAAAAAAGCGGATGCATTAGATGGCAAAAGAAACACGCAAACAAAGATGGTTACTCGGTGTCGTGAGTTGTGTTGCAGCTCTGGGCGGACTGCTGTTTGGTTATGATACTGGAGTGATCTCTGGGGCGATTCTTTATATCAAGCAAGAGTTCCCTATTAATACGGTTCAAGAAGAGCTGATCATCGCGATGGTCTCGCTGGGCGCACTGATTGGGGCGCTTTCTGGGGGACGCCTATCTGATCGCTTTGGAAGAAAAAAGCTCGTACTCTTTGCCAGTGTATTCTTTATTATCAGCGCAATCGGCTTATCGCTTGCAGGCTCTATTAATGAACTCATTTTTTGGCGCTTTCTCGTCGGACTGGCTATTGGGGTCTCTTCTGCAACGGCACCTCTTTACATTGCTGAGCTATCGCCAAGATTCATGCGGGGAGCGCTCGTCTCTTTGAACCAACTTGCTATCACAGTGGGGATCCTCCTGTCCTATATTATCGGCATGGCTTTTGCAGCGACTGAGGCTTGGAGGACGATGTTTGCCCTCGCAGCCATTCCAGCTGGGGTTCAACTCTTAATCATGAGCTTTTTCCCAGAGAGTCCGCGTTATCTTGTGAAGTATGGCTTTCTCAATGATGCGTTAAGAATCTTAACGAAGTTTAGAGGAAGTAAAGAAGATGCTGAACTTGAAATTGAGCACATCCAAAAGCTTCACAGTCAACGGAAGGCAAAATGGTCTGAAGTCTTTGGTCGCAAAGTTCGCCCAGCATTGATCGCAGGTCTCAGTATTATCATCATTCAACAAGTCACGGGGATTAATACGATCATCTATTACGCTCCAACAATCTTTAAGTTTGCGGGCTATACATCTGACTCTGCTGCTCTATATGCTACAATGTGGGTCGGAATTGTCAACGTTGCAATGACCCTTGCGGCTATCTACCTCGTAGATAAAGTGGGGCGAAAACCCCTCCTCTATGCAGGTCTTGGGGGGATGATCATCAGCCTTTTTGTTCTCGGCTTAGGCTTTTTCTACCCGAAATCAGAGGTGACAGGGATTACTTCTTTGATTACACTCCTCACATATATCGCCTCCTTTGCCTACAGCTTAGGTCCGATCGGATGGCTGCTCAACTCAGAGATCTATCCCCTACACATCAGAGGACGCGCAATGGGTGTGGCAACATGTGCAAACTGGGCATCCAACTTCATCATCACAGCGACCTTCTTGAACCTAGTCAACCGACTTGGAGAAGCGGGAACGTTCTGGCTCTATGGGGCCATTGGTCTTTTGGGGGTCCTTGTGATCTGGCGCTTTGTTCCAGAAACTAAAGCAAAGTCGCTCGAAGAAATCGAAGAGCAGTTGTCACCTTAATTTCCTCTTCCTGCACGCGGATGAGCTTTTTCATAGACTTCACGCTTCAGCCTGGTCGATACTTTCGTATAGATCGTCGTAGCAGCGGGAGAACTGTGCCCGAGTAACATCTGGATCATCTTGAGGTCCATTCCCTTTTCAAGCCAATGCGTCGCAATGGTGTGTCTGATGGTGTGAGGCGTGATATGACCACTCATCCCACTTTGCAACAGGTAGAGCCTAAATTTTCGATCCACAGAACGAGTCGTCAAGCGGCGTCCCCACTTATTCAGAAAAACCGCTTCGGCGTCTTTTTGCTGCCAGGGCTTCCCCTCCTCATGGCGCTTGGGGTGATTTAGGTAGCGCTCAACATATGACGCCGCACTCTTTGTGATGGGAACATGCCTCTCTTTTCTTCCTTTTCCAAGCACTCTAAGCACACGCCCTTTGGCATCAAAGTCCCGGCGCGACAATGCAACAAGCTCACTCACTCGAAGCGCAGAACTATAGAGCAATTCCATCATGCACCGATCCCGAAACCCAAGGAGTGTGGAGGTGTCGGGCTGGGCAAACAAGCGTTCGACCTGTTCATAGGAGAGTGCAGAGGGGATGAGTTTTTCCCCCTTGGGGCTCTCAACTTCATCCATAGGATTATGAGCAATGACTTTACCCTTCTTTAAGTAGCGGAAAAACGAGCGTAGGGCTGAGAGACGGCGCAGTACGGTGCGCCTGGCAAATCCCGAGTGATTTAAGTGGGCCAAGTAGCGGCGCACTTCGTGCTTTGAAATCTTGGGCAGCTCAACATCCTCCCCAAGATAGGAAAAAAAAGCCTCTAAATCGAGATGGTAGTTCCTAAGCGTATGGGATGAGACATTGCGCACCCCCTCGAGATATTCTAAAAAAACCTTTATATTTTTGTTCATCAACAATCACTCTTGTCTCTCATGTAAATATATGGTACCCTTTTTGTTAAAAATGGCAAAATATTCATGATCGTTTTAGATAAAATCTCAAAGAAAATTGGGACACGCGTTCTCTTCGACGATGTCTCAGCTGCATTCAATCCAGGGAACCGCTACGGCTTAACAGGGCCCAATGGTGCCGGCAAATCAACCCTTCTGAAAATCATGATGGGAGTTGAAGAGGCAACTTCTGGAAGCGTCAACCTCCCTAAGAAAGTGGGCTTTCTAAGACAAAATATTGAAGAATTCAAAGACTACAAAGTCCTAGACACAGTCATCATTGGAAACGAGCGCCTTTGGAAAGCAATGGTCGAAAGAGATATGCTATATGAGCAAGAGATGACCGACCAAGTGGGGATGCGTTTGGGGGAAATCGAAGAGATCATCGCCGATGAGGATGGTTACAGCGCCGATAGCGATGCAGAAACGCTCTTGACTGGGATGGGGATTACCAGTGACTTCCACGAAAGCAAAATGCATGAAATCCCTTCAGACCTCCAGTTCCGGGTTTTACTTTGCCAAGCACTCTTTGGCGACCCAGAAGCGCTTCTCCTCGATGAGCCCACGAACCACCTGGATCTTGAATCCATTGGATGGCTTGAAAATTTTCTGCACGACTACACTGGAACTCTCATCGTCGTAAGTCACGACCGCCATTTCCTCAACGCGGTGACTACTCACATTGCCGACATTGACTACGACACAATCATTACCTACCCCGGTAACTACGATGAAATGCTCGTTGCAAAAACAGCTGTTCGTGAAAGAACAGAGCACGAAAACAAGTCGAAAGAGAAAAAAATTGCGCAGCTCAAAGAGTTTGTCGCTCGCTTTGGAAAAGGGAGTCGCGCTTCACAAGTCCAATCTCGCATCCGCGAGATCAACCGCCTCATGCCCCAAGATCTCAAGCGCTCCAATATTCAACGCCCCTATATCCGTTTTACACCTCCAGAAAAACAACCCGGGAAAATTGTTTTGAAGGGAGAAAGCTTGAGCAAAGCATTCGATGGCGAGTCTGTTATTCAAGACTTTTCGATTGAGATCATGCGCGGAGAAAAAATTGCAGTTATCGGAAACAATGGTCGAGGAAAAACCACGTTAATCAAAATGCTTGCAGGAGCCCTCTCTCCTGATTCTGGTCAAGTAGAGCAAGGACACGAAGTAAGCATTGGGTACTTCCCACAAAACCATGCTGAGTTGATCGATAAAACACAAAAAATCTCTGCGTTTGATTGGTTAAAAGAGCAAGGAAATTCCGCCTATGACCAAGAAATCCGCGGCGCTATGGGTAAAATGCTCTTTAGTGGTGATGATGCCTTTAAAGAGATTAGCAAACTCTCTGGAGGAGAAACGGCGCGCTTAATTCTAGCTGCTCTGATGCTCAAAAATCACAATGTCCTCATTCTGGATGAGCCTAACAATCACCTCGATTTGGAATCAGTATCGGCCCTAGCTTGGGGCCTATCGGAGTTTAATGGAACGGTCATTTTTGTCGCTCACGACCGAGAGCTCATTAATGACGTTGCTAAAAAGATTATCTCCTTCGACGCAAGTGGTATCCAAGTCTTTAGTGGCTCTCTTGCTGAGCTTAGAGCATGACCTTTACGAAACGCCGTTTTCTCTCCCTCCCCAAGAGGTTACAACACAAAAATGCCGCTGAGCTTTTGCGGAACCTATATGAGAGGGACGAGTGCCTTGATCCTTACCATCATCTCTCCGCATGGATGGGGCTCCCTGACATTGATCCAACATTTGAAGCTTTGTCCAATCGTTTTCATCACCACATCAAGCTCGCATCCATCTCCCTCAATGAACCTCACTTTCTAAAGCAAGTCAAGCGACATGACACACTTTCTATCACCCCCTTTGGCCCCTGTGCCATCTATTTGGACCATCTCCGCTCTGGCCATAACGTTGGCAGCATCCTCCGCACTGTTGAAGCTTTTCGTTTAGGAACAGTCCATTTTTCTCAAGACACCCCAGATATTACAAACAAAAAAGTGCAAGATGCTTCCATGGGAACCGCATCACTTGTTCCAACAGCTCGAAAGCCTATAGCAAACCTCCCTAAACCGCTAATCGTTTTAGAAACCGTTGAAGATGCCACCCCCATTTCTGACTTCACTTTTCCCGAAACCTTTACCCTTGTCATCGGTAACGAAGAGTTTGGCGTATCAGAAAATCTCATTGAGCAAGCAGACCATATTATTGAAATCCCCCTCTCCGGCTCAAAGAACTCCCTCAATGTGAGCTGCGCTTTCGCTATCGTTGCAGCTGCAATTGCACTACAACAAACTGAGCCTATTGACAAAATAGGTTTTAATATTGAAAATTAAAATCCCTCAGGCTAGTTAAGGTGAGTATGGAACAAAGAACGAAAAAGCAACTTCTTCTTGATTTTATGAAGAAACTCGAAGAGTTTTCATCGAATGTGAATCAATTGACACAAGATTCGGCTTTGCCAGATCAGCAAGAATTTTTAAGAAGAGTTGCAAGTGATGTCAATGAGCTCTATGCGAACTGTGTTCAAGTCAATAAGTGCCAAGATGAAGATGCTGAGGAAATCAGCGGAATTATCCAAAGCATTTTCGAGCAGCCTTTATCGATAGAAAAGGAAAAGCTTGTCACAATAATCAAAGCAGCAAAGGACTTTTCTGAAGGTTCTGCAGACCTTTCACACATAATGCGCGAATATGTTAAGCACCCTGAAACAACACTCAGCTTTCTAAGAGAGCTGCAGATTTTGACACAAGAGATGGGTGAAATCCTAAAAAAAGTTGCCTAGGCAAACAATTAACAAATACCTAGGAAGATCCACCACACAATTTAAGCCCCCTGCTTTACCATCTCAGTTAGCTCATGATTTTCTCCAAATGTATCTATACATAAATGGTAAAGTTCGTCTAACTCACTGGCTCTTTTGAATTCATTAAGGCTATTTAGGTTTGAAAGGATATGTGAAATCAAGGAGTGATAGAAGGGGTGGTCTCCACCTACTTGTGCACATAGCTCATGAAGCGTTTCTTTAAAGACTTCATGTGCCTCATCATTTTTTTTCAACCACTGTAAACACAAGCCCAGATTTATCTTTGTTTTTGAAATATGTGTAATAGAGGCAGAAGCCTTTTTTAGAATTTCAAGTGCTCGAAAAATATACGTATAAGCTACATCAAACTTTCTTGCACGTGCTAAAAAACCTGCCATATTGGAATAAGAATCAGCAATATCTTTGTGGAGGCTGGGCAGACATTCATTTCTAATAGATAACGCTTCTTTATAATTTTCAAATGCATCTTCAAACAATTTCAGATGCTCAAAGCAATTCCCAATATTATTTAAGGAATCTGCTACCTTTTCAGGATCACTGTCAATAAATTTTTTCCTAATTTCAAGAGCTTCACAATATTGCTCTAATGCCTCAGCATATTTTTCTATTTCTACATATGTATTTCCAATATTATTAAATGAGTCAGCTACATACGGATGAATGTGCCCATATTCCAACCTCCGAAGCTCTAGAGCTCTATAATGATAATCAAGAGCTTCATCATACCTTCCAGCCTCGTTCAAATTGATACCTATATTGTTAAATGAAGCAGCCATCTCAGTGTGTTGATCAACAAATAGTGATTGGCGCTGTTTTAACGCTAGGGTCTGCAAATCAATAGCTTTACTAAATTGCCCTTGTTCAACAAGTTCCATGGCAATCTGGTCTAACGTATCCGGCATAAATATGTTTGTGTCTTCTTGTGCACATTCTTCCAAAGCATCTTCTGCAAAATAAATCGATTCTTGATTTAACTCTGGGACTTTCTTCTTGCTATCTTTATCCATAAAACTCTTGCGAAGCGGTAGTTTCTCAAAAATATCACCACGAGTGGTTGGATAGCTAATTGTTGCTTCTGCCTTCTGTAAAGCAAGGAAAAGATCTAGGCGTTTCGCACCTAAAAAATCGATAAGCGTTAACTCTTTCGAATAGAGATGATTGATTTGGGGAGGGAAGGGAAGTCTCTGACTATCCACAAGCAGTTTCTCAATAGAACTTGGCAGACTGTTTTGACTTAGGTTGGCAAAACGCTGAGTTCGACCTTTAGCATGATGTTTAACCTTTCTTGAGAGAGCCCGCTTGAATGTCAGTTCACACTTTTTTTTTGTTGCTAGCTTGCATTTCTCAATAGACTGATCAGCTGCATAATTCCAAGCCTGAATAACATGATTTGCATTTTCGGGGAAATGAACGTCTTTATTTTTGTCTACAATTGAGAACGAAACATTCTTTCTTGGAAGATTGGTTAAAAAGTCTTCTCGCAAAAAGCCAGAATGGGTGTAAGCTTTCTGGATTTTATGGCGAGAAGCATACCCTGCAAAGTCTTCGAAAGTTCCTGTATTGATATGGACAGCCTGTCCATGCTGAATGAGAATATTAAAAACCTTCAGGATATCTGCAGAACTTACTGTGGATTTTGGCTCCCAAATATACTGCGTATGCTCACCTACACTATTCTGATATCCCACAAACTTCTTTCTTGAAATGCCTTTGATCTTACACTCCAGGTTGTGGATTTTCAATCCAATTTCTTCAGGTTGAGCATGGCTATATTCAAGTAAATTCGGTTTTAACACACGCATATTCTGCAAGTTGGGCATCAACCACTTGACCCCCTCCGCATGCATACTATCCAATAAAGTCGATCTTGATAGAGGAAAAATCTTAAGCATTTTTCTTTAGAGTTGTTTGAGGAAATGACATATTGGACGTTTTAAACACAAATATCAAGTTTTTTTGTGAATTTTCCCAATTGAAGCCCACGAGCTGACATTGAGCAGTTAGGGTGAGTATTATCAAAAAGGAAACCTCTTAAAATCATCGGCAACATCAACATTTGGGAAGACTGTAGCTGCTTCTTCGACAAATGGGTCTAAATCACGGTAGCGCGCAGAAAAATGGGTGAGAATAAGCTTCTTGGCATTTGCCTCTTTGGCGATTTCTGCCGCTTGGATTGTCGTTAAGTGGTCATGACTATGGGCTAGGTCTCGATGTTCTTCGAGATATGTACTCTCGCACAACAGGAGTGTTGCATCTTTTGCAAGAGAAAGTGCTCCTTTACATGGCTTGGTATCAATGACGCAGGAAAAGATATCCCCCTTTTTAATCCAGCTGACTTCTTCAAGCCGAACCTCTTTCCCATCAACTTTGATTTTTCCTGCCTGCTCGAGCTCTTTAACCTCAGCACCCTTGACTCCATGAGCTGTAAGCTTATCCCGATCAAACTTAACCCTATCTGCTTCTGTAATTCGCCAGCCAACATTGTCCACTCCATGATCGAGAAAATCTGCTTCGATTGTAAAGCGCTCGTCCTGATGCACAATTCCAGGCTTCGTAACGGGGTGCTCAATGACTTGAATATGATCGTGATAGATGGTTCCAAAACGGAGGCGATCAAAATAGACCTTCCCACTTGCTGGGTAGTAGCAATGAATGGGGTGCTTAACTCGATCCAGGTTCAAACGCATGAGCATAGAACCCAACCCTAAGCAATGATCCCCATGAAAATGGCTGACGAAAATCCTTGTAACCGTTGGAGGTGAAACATCGGCATAAATGAACTGACGCTGTGTTCCCTCACCGGGATCAAATAGAAAGCCTTCCTGATTCCAACGCAAAAGGTAGGCTCCGTGATTTCTAAGACGCGTAGGTTGTTGCGATGAACACCCTAATATAATGAGATCTCTAACACTCATCAGATCTTCCCTTTGGCCAAAAAAGGAACTCTCCCCAAGACAAGTCCTGATAACGCCCCCGAAATATGTGCCGTGTTTGCAATGCTAATTGGGAAATTCCCCAACTCAAAGTGGGTCATAAAGAAGGAAACGAGTTGCAAGCCAACCATCGCTAAGATAAAAACACCCAGAAAAATCAGCGCAGAGTTAGGAAGGGGATACCCTTCCCATGGAGCAAGTCTTTGACGCATCCAAATAAAACCGGCTAAACCGCAAATCACACCCGAATACCCAATAAAAAAGGGCCCACTCATTAAGTACTGACACGTGTTAGAAACAATTGCAATCACCACTGTAATGACCAAGTACTGCCACTTTTTTAGCCGCTCTTCAACTTGCTTACCCAGAAGAAAGAGCCAAAGCATATTGAACAAAATATGCAAAAAGCCCCCATGGAGTAAGACAGGTGTAAAAACGCGCCAAACTTGTCCCGAGAGAATTTGCTGAAACATAGGAGCTCTAAGGTCTGCTTTAGAGTCTGGCCATTTTAGAAGCACACCATAAAGACCTTCCCATGTTGGAATCGCATCAATCTCTTTGAGCTTTCTTAGAGCTTCTGGCGGAAGCTTTTCAAGCTCTTCCGGATTTTTTACTGGGTGATCTTGAAAAAACTGCAGTAGAAGGGGCATGTTCGGAGGAATGTCATAGGCAAACTCAAGGAAAATCGGCGTGAAATTAAAAAACCTAGCCGCTGAATCTTGCTGCTCCAGTTGCTTAGCCTGCCACCCACTCCACAGGTAAAAAACAACACAAAGAAAAATAATCGTCCGCGTAATGTGTGTTGGTGTACGCTTTTTCCTAGGCATTATCCGAGGAGAAAGCTCTTCCTGAACGGGAGCTTCCTCTCCTTGCTCCAGAGTCAAGGGAGGGTGATCGATTGGGTGCAGAGGCCCCTGAAAGCGAGAATCGTTTGGGTTCTTTTGAAACTCTCCTAGCCAATGGCGCGCCTCTGCGATTGACTCTTCATGAATAACCCATATTTCGAACTGATTCGGCTCACTTACTATTGTATCATAGCGACATTCGATTCCCTCACGAATAAGAAAAGAGGTGAACTCAGTCGCTTGCTTTTCCCCTCCTACCTTGCCAATCAATCTCATGTGAGCGTCTTAATTTTTTCTACGATTTCTGTTGTGGAAAGACCTGGGATCCGCGAAACGATATGAATCCTGCCCCCGCCGCGTTTGACAACATCAGATTCTATGCAATCTTCCCCATATTCCGATCCGTTCACATGAACATCTGGCTTGATGGTATCAAGAATGCTAATGGGATCAGTCTCATCAAAATATGTCATAAAATCGACAAATTCAAGAGCTCCCACCATTTGGAGGCGATTTTCAAGAGTAATAATGGGCCGGTTCTCACTTTTATATGCGCGAATCGATGCATCACTATTCAGTGCAACGATCAAACGATCAGCCTGCAAAGACGCTTCATAGAACATGTGCAAATGACCTGCATGCAATAAGTCAAATGCGCCATTAAGCGTCGCAATTGTCTCTCCCCTTTCCCTGATTGAACGCACTGTTTCATCAAGTGCATCTGGGAGAATTAACTTACTCTGATATGACTCTTTCCAACGCGTCATTTCTTCTTCCTTTTTGGAAACGCAATTGCATAGACATCGTCATAAGTTTCAACAAAGTGTACGGAAAGCCCTTTTTTCAAGTAGTCTGGAAGTTCATCATAATCGCGTCGATTATCTTTAGGGAAAATCAATGTCTTTAACTTAGAGCGCTTTGCAGCAATCAGCTTTTCCTTAAGCCCCCCAATCGGCAAGACTTTTCCAGTCAGCGTTAACTCACCCGTCATCCCGAGTTCTTTTAGAACTGGTGTTTTCAATATCAGCGAAAGAAGTGCTGTGACCATCGTAATTCCAGCGGAAGGGCCATCCTTTGGAGTTGCCCCCTCAGGAATGTGAATATGAACCTCTTTGTGTTCAAAGAATGTGGCCTTTGGAGCGAGTCTTTTGAGTTCACTGCAAGTATAACTCCAAGCAATTTGAGCTGACTCCTTCATCACATCCCCTGCCTGCCCCGTCAACTTCATTTGAGTTTTATCTGCAGCTGTTTCAACAACCTCAACATACAAAGTGGCTCCTCCCATCGCAGTCCATGCCAGCCCAGTACAAACACCAATAGGCGTCTTATCGAAGTAGCGATCTGAAGTGAAAATCGGCTGTCCTAAATACTCTTCGAGGTTTTTCTCCGTAATCGTGACAAGCTTACCCTTTGTTGAACTCTTTCGCCCTTTTTTCTCTTGCTCTTGGACAAGTTTTACAGCGACTTTGCGCAGGATCTTCTTAAAGTTTTTCTCTAAGTTTCTCACACCCGCTTCACGCGCATACTGTTCAGTGACTGCGTTGATCGCTTTGTCTGTGAACTTCACTTGCGTTGCCTTAAGCCCTGCTTGTTTCCGGCTTCTGGGGATCAAGTACCTTTTAGAAATTTGCAACTTCTCTTCTTTGATATATCCCGATAGTCGTAATACATCCATCCGATCAAGCAAAGGAGCAGGAATATTGTCGATAACATTTGCTGTAACAATAAATAGGATGTTCGACAAGTCCGAACGCACATCTAAATAGTGGTCTAGAAAGTCTTTGTTTTGTTCAGGATCAAGCACTTCTAACAGAGCGGAGGCAGGGTCTCCCTGATAACTCATCCCCATTTTATCGACTTCGTCGATCATAATAACAGGATTCATCGTTTGGGCATTTTTAAGGGCTTGAATCATTTTCCCAGGCATTGCACCAATATACGTTCTACGATGCCCCTTAATTTCTGCTTCATCTCTCATCCCACCGACAGAAAAGCGGAAGAACTTGCGATTGAGAGCGCGAGCAATACTGCGCCCAATACTTGTTTTACCAACACCAGGAGGACCAGCTAAGCAAATAATGCTCCCCCGCACACCTCCGGTGAGTTTCCCTACCCCAATGAATTCGAGAATTCTCTCTTTGATATCTTTGAGACCGTAATGATCCTCTTCAAGGACTTTTTCAGCTTCAGAAAGGTTATGCCTTTCCTCACTAAACATCCCCCACGGAACAATCGTTAACCAATCCAAATAGTTCCTTGCAACAGCATATTCCGCAGATTGAACCTCAAGAACTCCAAGCTTTTCGAGCTCTTCTTCAATCACCTTATGGACATCTTCGGGAACAGTGCGCTCATTCAGCCTTTCTTCAAACTTCTCGATATCACACGTCTTATCATCCTTCTCAAGGCCAAGCTCTTTTTTAATGGTCTTCAGCTGCTCACGCAAGAAAAACTCGCGCTGCGTTTTAGAAATTGTCGCTTCGATCTTTTGATTGATACTACTCTGAAGTTTACTGAGATCGAGCTCTTTCTTTAGAAGAATCAACGTTTTATCGATTCGAGCTTGGACATCAAGTGTCTCTAGAATATCTTGGAGATCTTGTCTACCTGCTGTTGTCAAAGCAACGGCAAAATCGGCTAACTTCCCTGGCTCTGTAAAATCCGAGTGTCCCAGGAAAATTTGCAGCTCTTCTTTGAATAAGGGATTGAGTTTCAAAAGCTCTTTGATCGTCGTAATAATACTAATCGAATAGGCTTTGATGATCTTAGACTGCCTTTGAGTGATTTGATCTTCGTGATGATTGACTGTTGCGCGCAGGTACTTTGACTTTTTTATAGGCTTCTTAATCTTGATACGCTGTTCCATATTTAAGACAACCTGGGCCCCTCCTTGCTCAAGAGGAACTATGCGCAAAATACTAGCGAGGACACCCACTTCACAAAGGTCATCAAACCCTAAGTCATAAATATTCGCATCTTCATCTTTAGTGAGGAACAAACCCAGCATTTTGTGGGATGACTTAGCGACAATCTTTAATACTTCATAGTAAGGTCCAGGTTCGATGACAAGAGGGGCTGCCATACCTGGAAAAAAAGGACGCCTTGAGAGCGGCATGATGAATAGCTCATCAGGATACTTATGATCTTCTACGACTTTCTTCTTACTGCGAATCAACTTTTCCAGGTCATGGTCCAAAAAGGAGTTAGAAAGATCTAGACCCTCCCCGCCATCGTGATTATCATCTTGGGGATCTTTCTCTTCTGGTGGAATATCATCATCTATTGGATCAGACAAATGGGAACCTCTTGTATCCTACGTGGCTAAATTTTAGCACGTTTAAAATTGTAGTGAAACTATTTTTTGTCTCAGAGTAGCCTAGCAGTTTTTGCTACCCTTTTCCTACTCCTTTTATTATGATGCTTAGCAAATAAAAACAACTCGAAACTGTGAATACTTTTTTAATTCTTGAAACAAGCGGGAACGATAGTTTCCTAGCTCTTTGCAAAGGCGATGAGTGTGTCGAATCAGTAATGCTCCCCCAAAAAGAGCAGTCTAAGCTTATTCTACCAGCGACAAGAAAACTTTTGAACACACACAAATTAAAACTGAGCGCTCTACAGTTTATTGCCGTCGGAACAGGTCCTGGTTCATTCACAGGAACTAGAGTCGGTGTCATGCTAGCGAAAACCCTCAGTTTTGCAAGTCAGATCCCCCTTGTCACCTTCTGTAGTTTATCTCGGTTTACTCCCTCCACCGACGGGCGCTTTCTCACCCTAGTCGACGGAAAGTCAGCGGGAATCTTTTGCCTTAAAGGGGAAAAGAATGGACCTATTGTCACATTTGAAAAACACCCTTTTATTCTCTCCCCTATAAATGGCTCATTCGAGTCAAAAAAAGACTTTGTTCTTTCCCCAGACCAAGAGAAGCTAGCAACATCACTTCCTAAACAGCATTGGGCCCCAGCCTCTCTAAACCTTAACTCCCTTGCGAAACGTCTCAACGAGCAGTTTGAGTCCGGGAGAAAATCCTCCCACACAGAAGCCAAAGTTACCTATCTTCATTAAACTTATCGAGTCATATGAAGAAAGAATTGAAACATATCCCCTTTCTCGGTAGAATAAGTCTACAATCAATGATTTTAAATTTTAGGAAGTGATTAGTTTATGTCGAGTGTAAAGGTTCGTACTGGTGAGTCAATTGATAAAGCTTTAAGAGTTTTAAAGAAGAAACTTGATAAAGAAGGAATCATGAAAGCAGCAAAAGCGCATCGATTCTATGACAAGCCCTCAGTGAAAAGTCGAGCCAAATCAAAGGCAGCTCTAAAGTACAAGCTGAAAAAAAGTCGTTAAACAATTGAGAGTATGACAGATTACTATAAAGTTCTTGGAATCACCAAGAGCGCAACCCAAGATGAAATCAAAAAGGCTTATCGCAAGCTTGCCCTCAAATACCACCCTGATAAAAATCAAGGTGACTCTGCTGCAGAAGCAAAGTTCAAAGACATTTCAGAAGCCTATGAAGTTCTAAGTGACGAGCAGAAAAGGCAGATGTATGACCAGTTTGGTGCCAATGCCTTGAAAGGTGGAGGTGCTGGCGGTGGTCCAGGTGGTGCTGGATTCTCGAGCATGGAAGATGCTCTGCGCACCTTTATGGGCGCCTTTGGTGGAGGCCGAGGTGGAGATAGCGTCTTCGAGTCATTCTTTGGCGGCGGATTTGGAG
The DNA here is from genome assembly GCA_030149435.1 of Simkaniaceae bacterium. Classification (GTDB taxonomy): domain Bacteria; phylum Chlamydiota; class Chlamydiia; order Chlamydiales; family Simkaniaceae; genus JASBRR01. Next base: position 982 of record JASBRR010000032.1, on the reverse strand, counting down.
GAGGACATGCAGAGTATGTGACTCAAGGCGCCAGTAAAAAAGCCGAGATCAAAATCTCATTTGAAGAAGCGGCAAAAGGGATAGACAAAGAGATTGCCATTTCAAACTATGCTCAGTGCTCAACTTGCAGTGGAAGCGGCGCACGCTCTCAAGAAGACATCAGCCGGTGTGATGCTTGCCAAGGAACAGGGCAAGTTCATCAGAGTCGCGGCTTCTTTAGCATGTCAACAGTTTGCCCTCACTGCCATGGGGCAGGAAAAATGATTAAAGTTGCCTGCTCAGACTGCCATGGCTCTGGAAAAGTCAAACATAAACAACGCGTAACAATCCCCATTCCCGCTGGAATCGATGATGGTATGCGCCTTAAAATGGCCGGCTATGGAGATGCGGGTGAAGGAGGAGGGCCTCCTGGAGATCTCTACGTCTACATTAGAGTGATGCCCCACGACATCTTTAAACGGGATGGAGATAACCTCATTATTGAGCTTCCTGTAAGTCTAACCGAAGCCGCTCTTGGAGTAAAAAAAGAACTCCCTTCTCTATTGTCCCAAAAACCTCTGCGAATCAGCGTTCCACACGGAACACAGCCAGGCAAGATCCTCAGAGTAAAAGGGGAAGGCATGAAAAATGTTCACGGTCGTGGCAAAGGAGACCTACTGGTTAAAATTCTAGTAGAAACTCCAGTCAACCTCAGCCCCAAACAAAAAAGCCTACTGGAAGAGTTTCAGAAAATCGAAAGCCCCGACAACTCTCCACAACGCCAATCATTTTTAAGCAAAATCAAAAGCTTGTTCTAAGTTTTGCTCACCTTGAGCCTCCTACTCTCCCTTTACTTACCTTGTGGGACTGCTTAAGAAATTCCATCCTCACACATTTTTCGCCTTTTTTGGCAAAATCAAAATTTTTGCAAATCTCCTATACGTGAGGTTATGTAGATTTTCAACTCTTTCAATTTTTCTCAAAAAACGCCGCAAAATCTGCA
>JASBRR010000031.1 GCA_030149435.1 Simkaniaceae bacterium | reverse complement strand
GTGGAAAATTAACGCATCCTATTAATTACCAGAGAATTAAAAATTGCTCGCTATGTTTAACTAACATAGCTGCGCTTTTTATAATCCACTGGAAATGAATAAACTACATTTCTTTTCTCACTCTAACTGCTCAATGTCAGTTTAAAGACCGAATGCTAACTATATTGAAATAGTTAGTTCGATTTGTTAAAAGGAAGAAATAAAGTGGATTAGAGAGTAAAAGCATGTCAGTGTTTGGTCAGATTTTGAGTTGCATCTTGTGCCTATCCCCACTCCTTTTTTCTGAGGGACTCGATGTCAAAGTTTCAGCTGGCAGTGCAATTTTAATGAATGCAGACACAGGTGAGGTGCTCTACTCCAAGAATATCCACACCCCACTTTTCCCTGCGAGTACGACAAAAATAGCAACGCTTTTATATGCCCTCGAAACCTATAAAGGAGCGTACAATACTCCCGTTAACTGTCCGAGCCAGTATCTTAAAAATGTGAGCCAGACAGCTAAGCTCAATCAGAGCTATAAAAATGAATATGCCTATCTCTTGGAGACGGACGGCACTAGCTATGGAATTCGAATGGGAGAAAAACTTCCCTTTATTGACCTCCTTTATGGTCTGATGCTCGTTTCAGGTAATGATGCTGCAAACTATATCGCCTATCATGTCAGTGGATCGATCTCTAAGTTTGTCGATGGCATGAATCAATATGTACGAGACTTAGGATGTAAAAATACACAGTTTTATAACCCGCATGGTCTTCATCACCCCCGTCATTTAACGACTGCTTATGATTTGGCTCTCATCACAAAAAAGGCTCTGAAGAATCCTCTTTTTCGAGAAATATTTGGGGCGCGGACTTATGAGCGTTCAGAAACCAATCTTCAGACATCTAAAATGGTGCAAAATGCAGGAGCTCTTTTGCAGCCCGGTAAGTTTTTCTATCCTCAGCTCATTGGTATGAAAAGAGGGCTCTATTCTCATGCTGGGCATACTTTTGTCGGCGCAGCAAAGAACAATGGACGCACGCTTATTGCAGTCTTACTGAAGTGTGAGCAGTCGGATGAGCGTTACCGCGATGCCATCCGTCTTTTTGAAGCGGCATTCGACGAAGAAAAGGAAGAAAGACTTCTTTTCAGCAAGGATGACAACCAGTTTGGCCGCAAGGTTAAAGGAGGAGTTCGCCCACTCAGAGCGGCATTATACGATGATGTGTCCATTGCATATTACCCATCAGAGGAGCCCAAAATCAAGATCGCGCTCAATTGGAAGCAGATACCACTCCCTATTAACAATGGTGATGTCGTTGGGGAAATGTGTGTTCTTGATTCTACTGAGAGAGTGCTTCAAAAAGCGCCCCTCTATGCAGTATCAAACGTCAATAGAACAGGTTGGGCAACACTCGTTGCATCTTTTGAAGGGGAGAGACCAAACTACCCGCTTTCATTTCAGGTCTATCTTTTCGCTATGTTAGGGCTTGGTTTCATAGGCATTCTTTTCCTGATTTTTCGCTCGCAAAAGGGTGCTAACAAACGCTAGGAACTTTTCAAGAGATAGCTCCTCTGGACGTGCTGTTTTTTTAAACCCCAATTGTTCTAGAGTCTCCTCCACCTTTTCTGGAGAAAGGATCTCCTTTAGAGAAGAGCGCATCATTTTTCTGCGTTTCTTAAATGCAGTTCTGAGCACCTTAAAGAAGAACTCTGGGTTGGGCTCCTTTGGAGGGGCATGCAATCTAAATTGAATCACACCTGAGCCAACTTGTGGCTTGGGATAAAAGCAGCTGGCGGGTACGTCGAAAAGAGCTTTGGGAGTCGAGTAGTAGCGTGTAAATATTGTAAAAGAACTGTAGTTCTTACTTTTAGGATGACTGACACAGCGGTCCACTACCTCTTTTTGCACGATCAAAGTGAGAGACTCAATTAAGTCGCTGAGTGGCAAGAGGCGTTGCAAAATAATGCCTGTAATATGGTAGGGGATATTCGCAATGACCTTCGCTTTTTTTCCTGGTTCTAAACGGCTTTTTAGCTCTTCTTCGATATTGATGTTGAGAAAATCTGCGATGATGCATTCCAATTGAGGAGATCCTAGGCGAGAGAGTGCGTCGCCAAATTTTGGATCTTTTTCTATTGCTAAAACCTCAGCTCCTTTTGCTAGCAGCGCTTGTGTAAAGACCCCAGGTCCTGGGCCAATTTCTAAAATTAGATCTCTACTAGAGACTGCGCCTGCTTCTATGATTCTGTTTAGAATATTGCCGTCGACCAGAAAATTTTGGGAGAGCGCTTTATTAGGTTTAATGCCCCGCTCATTGAGAAAGGCTCTTAAAACCGTTGGTTTAAAAAGGGTCATGAGAGCTGGAAGGGGCGGTAGTCGGCTGGGAGTTCCTGTTTAGGATTATGTGTCTCATAGCCAAACCGCTTTTTAAGGGATGTAATATACTCGTTCTTCATTTGATCGGCAGTCTTGTAGAGGAGTTCGTTTTTTAGGTTGTCGTGCATGGAGTCAAAGCCATTGGGCTCGATATGCTTTTTGTCTTTTAGGTGGAATAACCTCACTGCTGAGCTTTTGTCGTGACGGCTCTGTTGCGTTACAGGCTCACTGACCTTATCTTCCGATAGAGTTTTGAGTATTGCAAAGTGCTGCTCCGAGATTTTGTTTGCTTCCGTCTGGAAGTCTTCAGATACAGTGATCGTGACTTCTGAATCTTCCGATGCCACACTCTCACTCGCTTCGGCCAGGCTACATCCCGTCTTTTCGAGGGTAGCATAGATCTCTTTAGCATAAGCTTCACAAGCTTCTTGGTTTTTTCCTCTCACAGATAGAACTTGATAAGTCATGCTGTCTTGGGCGGGATTTTTCTCAACATATTCTTGGTAGGCTTCTTTAACCAGTTGTGGCGTAACAGATTGAAATGCTTTTGAGTGGACCTTCATTCCAATCAGCTGTTGTATGGTTAAGTCTTCACGGATCATATCGCGAGCTTCTTCGTAGCTCATATTGATTTTATCCAAGTTTGACATGATATAGGGACCGAAGCGCTTTTCTAGTTCTTCTCGAACCTCTCCGTCACTCACTTTTACCTCTTTTTGCTTGGCATCGAGGAGTATCAACTCATTTGCAATCATATCGTCGAGAGTGTGGCTATATCGGCTCATGTAATAATGGTACTTCTCAACAGCGCTGAGGATGGCATTTGGGTCGTATTCAAATAGGGAATAGTCCATTTTTTTAACCACATCAGTGAGCGTAATCACTTTGCCATTGACCTTTGCAAGGGGGCGGTTATTAATTGTGAGCTTGGGTTCACTTTGGAAGTTTTGCATGGAGTGACTCAGCCCCACCGGAGTATCCGGTAGCTCTGCTTGCAGAGGCAGGTAGGAGAGTAGAATAAAAGAAAGGATCGAAAGTTGTTTCATCATCGTGTTAGTACCGCACAAAAAAAGCCATCCATTCCACTAGGTGTTGGAAACGAGAGAAAGGGTGGCTGAGTTAATTTTAAATCATACTTCTTTAGAAAAAAGGAGACCTGCTCCTCATTTTCCTCAGGTAATATACTGCACGTAGCATAGACGATCTTTCCATTAGGATGCAAAAATTTTAGAGACTCTTCAAAGATTTCTCTCTGTTCTAGGCACAGGCGAGAGATAAGGGAGTCGTTAATTTTCCATTTCATATCGGGGTTGCGTCGAAGGGTGCCAGTCCCAGAACAGGGAACATCGAGGAGTAACCAGTCCATTCTCCCAAGATATCCTTTTTTCTTGAGCTTTTTCTTACAGAGAATTTGTGCATTTTGTATCCCCGCACGCTTTAAGCGCTTTTTTGCTTGCTCAAGGATATGAGGGCGGATGTCGTATAGATAAATCTGACCTTGGTTTCCCATTTTATGCGCAAAGGCAAGTGTCTTTCCACCAGCACCTGCGCAATAATCGAGTACGTGCGCTCGCCCCTCAGGCGCGACTTGATTTGCTACAAGTTGGCTCCCTTCATCTTGGACTTCAAAAAGCCCCTCTTTGAACTCCTTTAGGGAAAAAAAGTTGAGCTTTTTCTCCAAAGTGATTCCACTTTCAGACGATTTGCATGGGGATACATTGTGATTGGTTCCTAAAGTTTTTAAGAGGGCCTCTCGGGAGGTTTTTAGAAGGTTGGCTCGAATCGTGAGAGGAGCAGTGTCATTTGAGTTAAGGCAAATTGATGTCGCTTTTTTCTCTCCATAATGCTCTTTGAGGCGGCTGTAAAGATACTGTGGGAAGCTGACACGAACGTGGGGGGGGATTTTTGCGTCGTTCTTAAATGTCTCGGGCTTGATTTCTAAATATTTTTGGATTCTTTTTTCCCAACTTAGGGGTTTTGAGCACAAATAGTCTAGAAGCCCTCTCCACCTTACGATGCCATAAAGAACTGCGCAGATCTCCTGACGATCTTTTGATCCGACAGCCTTATGTTCTCTAAAATATCGACGGAGGAATCCATCGAGTGGCCCTCCCTCCTCCTCAAATTTAGACAAAATTTGAATGAGGTGATACAATCTGAATTTTTTCATATGAATTTGCATAGGCCGTTATTTTAACGGATTGTTGAGTACAAATACATCTTAAACTGTTACTAAAGCTGACACTATCGCAGTTTGGATGAGGAAAGGAATGTAGTTTATTCATTCCCAGTTGATTATAAAAAGCGCAGACATGTTGAGTAAACATGAGGAGTATTTTTTAATCAACTGGGGATTAACAGGATATATTAATTTTCCAACCTAACTGCGATAGTGTCAGCAAAAGGGTAAGTATGAACACATTTCGTCGCATTTCCTTTCTGATCGGCAGGATCCTGATTAGTTTAATTTTTATTTTATCGGGGATTGGCAAAATCATGAATTGGCATGAGATCAATGAAGAGCTAATGATGAAGCTCTGCCATTGGCACTCTGTGCTTGAGACATATGCCTTCGGAGCCGACCTTGTTGAACCCCTGATTACAAGCCCTTCGATTCTTCAAGGAATTGCAGTCGTACTAGAGCTTGCAGGTGCGATCTTCTTAATTTTGGGATATCGCATTCGGTTAGGCGCTTTTCTGCTCCTTCTCTTTATGGTTCCCGTTACCTTGATTTATCACGACTTTTGGTTTCAAGAGGGAGCTCAAGTGCAAACAGAGCTGGTGATGTTCCTGAAAAACCTAGCGATTATTGGAGGGCTTATAATCATTGCTTTTGGGCCTCAGCTCAAGGGAAAATCTGAGTAGTGTATGAAGAAGGGGATCTACTACATTTGTGCACTTTTTAGCTGGGGGATTGTTGCTTTTGGGCAACCTGACTCCAGCTTGCTCCTTTCGATTGCTGCTAGTGTCGTTGGCTTTGCTCTCTTTTGGATTTTCCTTTTTAGCATAGAAGGACGCAAAAAGCGCTTTATAGCAAGCACTCTATGGTTTGCTGCAGTACAAGCTGTTCAGCTATATTGGATTGCGACCCCGGAGTACCAAGGGACCTATATCTATTTTGTCTACGCTGGATTTGCCATTGGGCTTGGGATCCAATTTGGGATCTTGTCCCTCTTTTTTCCTCGCAAGGCGCCTGTGCCTATTCACTTAATCCTCACAATTGCAGGGGTGTGGACGCTGATGGAATGGAGTCGTCTTTTCTTCCTATGCGGCTTTGTCTGGAACCCCATTGGTATCGCTATGACAGCGCATCCCATTCCCTCGCAAATCACAACTCTCCTTGGAGTCTTTGGACTCTCATTTTGGGTTGTAGTTGTGAATCTTTTGTGCATGAATCTATTTTATAGCCCCTACAAAAAAAAATGGTTTCAGTTTAGTGGAGCTTGTATCTTACCTTACCTTTATGGCCTAATTCATATGGCATACCACGATGTGCAAAATAAAGACTCACAGGCTCTAAATATTGCCCTTGTGCAGACTTCACTGCTTCCTGACGAAAAGACTTTTTTTGATGAGAAAAAAGAGCGTTTTGTTCCTGTGTTTGATCAATGGCGCTACATGATCCGGTATCTTGAGGGGGCGATGTCCTCCGAAGTTGACCTCGTTGTTTTCCCCGAGTCTGCGATTCCCTTTTCTGCTTCGACACCTGTATATCCTTATGAATCTGTTCTCAATGTCCTGAGAAGAGAGTGGAATATGGGTTCGCTTGACCTAAGTGAATTTTTATCTCCGCGTTACGCAGAAGAGCGTGAAGGTCATTGGTTTGTTAACAATCATTTTTGGTGCCAAGCCCTTGCTGATCATTATGGAGCAGAAGTTGTCATTGGGATGGATGATCGTGATAGGGCGGTTGATAAATCTTATAGTGCTGCATTTCACTTCCTGCCAGAAAAGCAACAGATTCACCGATATGAAAAAAGAGTTTTGCTCCCTTTAGCAGAGTATTTGCCTTTTAAAGTCCTTCAGCCCCTCGTTGCTCGCTATGGTATCTCGGCATTTTATACTCACGGCAAAAAGGCGAAAGTGTTTCGTGGAGCGCTCCCTTTTGCTGTATCCATTTGTTACGAAGAGTGTTTTGGGCATAAAATGCGTGAGGGGCGACAAAATGGTGCGCAGATGTTTGTCAATATCTCCAATGATGCGTGGTATCCATTTTCCCGCCTCCCTACGAAGCACTTCCTTCATGGGCGATTACGTGCGCTAGAAAATGGCGTTCCCCTTGTGAGGGCATGCAATACTGGGGTCACCGCTAGCGTTGATAGTCTGGGGCGCACAGTTAGCATACTTAAAGATTGCAAAGGTGACTATGAAACTCCTAAAGGCGTGCTCTTAACTGCAATGAATCTCTACTCTTATAAGACTCTTTATACAGTTTGGGGGGACTATGGAATTGTCGGTCTAAGCTTTCTAATTCTATTAAGTGTTGCAATTATGAGTAATATCAAGTGCTTAGACAGAGAATCTCCTTGAAGAAAAACAGAAGTGCACCATAAAATGACAACTAAGTTAATTGTGCTTTCTAATTGAAAGTAGCAAAAATAAAACATAACATTTCTTTTGCACCCTCCAGAGGTCACACATGTCGCTCCCAGACGAAATATCTTCTTCGAGAAAACACCAAAGATCATTAAAGAAAGCGGTAACTTTCCAAGGAACAGGACTGTTTACAGGAGCAAAAACGGAGCTTAAGCTTCGCCCAGCACCTGAGGGGACTGGCATTGTATTTCAACGTGTTGATTTGCCTGATAAACCCCTTTTGCCTGCCCGTGTTGAAAGTGTATGTGAAACGCCTCGGTGTACAATTCTAGGAAATCAAAACTTTCAAATTCAGACAGTTGAGCATATCCTCTCTGCTTTAAAGGCATTTGACCTTGATAATGTCATTATTGAAATTGATGGTCCAGAAGTCCCGAGTGGTGATGGAAGTGCTGTGCCCTTTGTTGACCTTATCCAACAAGCGGGTGTGATTTCGCAAACGGCAACGAAGACGGTGCACCACCTAACAGCGCCAGTATTTTGGTCCAAAGGCGATGTTCATCTCGTTGCGCTTCCTGCTGAAGAGTTTCGCATTAGCTATACACTCAACTATCCGACGAGCGACCTTCTCAAATCACAGTTTTACACTGTGCACGTCAATGAGGAAACCTATAAGCAAGAGATTGCTCCAGCACGTACCTTTTCCCTATATGAAGAGGTCGTTCCTTTGATTGAGAAAGGGAATATCAAAGGGGGACGTCTAGACAATGCTGTTATTATCAAAGGGAATACGATCCTCAACCCAGAGGGAGTGCGCTACCAAGATGAAATGGTCCGCCATAAGATTCTCGATTTAATTGGGGACTTATCGCTTGTAGGGCAGTCATTTTTAGCCCACATTATCGCGATTCGCTCGGGACATTTCTCCAATACCTCGCTTGCGAGAGAGCTTGTTAACAACTTCACGCTAGGAAAAAATAATGCAAAGTGAAGCACCCGCCCAGCCTCCGGCTTTAGGAATTAAAGAAATCATGGAAATCTTGCCTCATCGGTATCCTTTTCTCATGGTCGATCGCATTTTAGACATTGATCTAGAAAACAGCAAAATCGTGGGAATAAAAGGGGTCACGATGAATGAAGAGTTTTTCCAGGGGCACTTCCCTGGAGCTCCCATCATGCCAGGTGTGTTGATTCTAGAGGCGTTAGCTCAAACTGCAGGCATCTTGATCCATGAGAAAGGGCATAAAAACAAAACAGCTGTCCTTCTCAGTGTCAACCACGGAAAGTTTCGCAATCCTGTCCATCCAGGGGATACTCTTTATCTCCATGCAGAAGGGATTCACTTTAGCGGCAAAGGAGGCAAGGTCAAAGGAAGAGCCATAGTCAATGGCAAGTTAGCTGTTGAAGCGGAAATTGGCTTCGCACTTCGAGAAATGGAGCAAATCTAACACCATCAAACTGGATGTCGATGTCTAATATTCACCCAACAGCAGTTATTGAGCCAGGAGCTGAGATTGGAAGCAATGTCACCATCGAGCCCTTTGTTATCGTCAAGAAAGGGGTCAAAATTCACGATGGGGTGACCATCAAGTCTCATGTCTACCTCGATGGGAATACAACTATCGGAGAAGGCTCCACGATTTGGCCAGGTGCGAGCATCGGGACAAAAGCCCAAGACCTCAAGTTTCGCGGTGAAACGACCTATGTTGAGATCGGAAAGAAAACTGAAATCCGAGAGTATGTGACGATCAACTCCTCCTGCGAGGAAGGTTCCGTCGTCAAAGTGGGAGATAACTGCCTGATCATGGCTTATTGCCACGTAGCACACAACTGTGTCGTTGGCAACCATGTTATTATGGCCAATGGCGCGATGCTTGCAGGTCATGTTGAAGTGGAAGACTTTGCAATTATTGGGGGGATGACCCCTATTCACCAATTTTGTCGTGTTGGCGCTTACGCAATGGTTGGGGGCTTGAGTCGCATTGCTTATGATATCCCTCCCTACACAATTGGCGCAGGGAGTCCCTACAAGTTGGGGGGGCTAAATATGGTGGGACTCAAGCGGCATCACTTCCCCTTTGAACTGAGGCAAGATTTAACGAAGGCATTCAAGCTCACGTATCGATCGGGATATCCCTTGCAAGACGCGCTTGCACGAGTCGAAGAAGAAACAGAGTCGAGTCCTGCCATTGAGCACTGGATCAATTTTTGCCGCAATTCAAAGCGAGGCTTGATCGGTCTCGAGACCAATCGCCGGGTCACTGAAAAGCAGACAGTTTAACTGCGATGGTGTCAGCAAAAGGATAGTGGTGCGATGAAAATCATTTTTTTTGGAACCCCCTCATTTGCTGCAGAGGCATTAAACTTTTTAATCGACAGCGGCATTGAAGTTGCAGGTGTTGTGACAAAAACAGATCGACCTCGAGGACGTAGCGGGCGCCCCATGCCCTCTGCCGTCAAAGCTTTCGTGCAGCAGCGCCATCCTCACATTCCCATCTATCAGCCTGAGCGCGCTTCAGACCCCGCTTTCAAAGAAACTTTGGAGCAGGTGGGTGCTGACCTCTTTGTGGTCGTAGCCTATGGAGAGATTATCAAACAGCATCTCCTCGATATGCCCCCTCTAGGCTGCATCAACTTACACACTTCCCTCCTCCCCAAGTACCGAGGAGCCGCCCCTATTCACGCTGCCCTCCTCAATGGAGATGCAGTGACCGGAGTGTCTATCATAGAAATGGTTCAAAAAATGGATGCCGGTCCAATCCTTGCTCAGAAGAAAGTGCCCATTACGGAAGCAATGAACTTTTCCTCCCTAGAAGAGGCGTTATGTAAGGTCGGTGGCGAGGCGTTACTCGAGGTGATTAGAAAGCTTCAGAAAGGGGAAATTGAAAAAAGTGAACAAAACCCCAATGATGCCACCTATGTTTCAAAAATAGATTCTGAGCTTGCGGCCATTCATTGGAATGAAGATGCCACCAAAATCACCAATTGCATACGCGCATTTAGCCCAAAGCCTGGAGCCTGGTGTTCTGTTAAAGTCGGAGATCAAGTCAGACGTCTAAAAATTTTTAAAGCAGTAGCAGTTGAGGGTTGTGGGCAGCCTGGAGAAATTCTCGCCTATTCAAAAGATAATTGGACAATCGCTTGTGGCAAAGGGGCCCTCAAGATCTATGAGGTCCAGCTCGAAGGAAAAAAGCGCCTGTCTGTATCAGACTTCATTCGCGGCACCCCAATGCCGACGCCAGTTTTCCCTTGAGATCTACCCGATGATTTAGTAAAATTCTCCTTCAAATAGAGGCGATTTTCGACGGCTATGCAAACGATTTCTTCAATTTTTAAAGATCCTTTTCGAGGTATTTTAACCCTATCTACGGCAGCCAGTTTACTCGAGCGTTTGGTTGGTGAGAGATTGAAGCCCTATATAGATCTCAAAGGCTTCGATGCGAAAATGGGTAGTACCCTTAATTTCTGGAGTCTACAAGAAATTTTTGACCATGGCGTTAACGTCACGATCGACCTTTCTAACTACTCTGAAGGAAAGCCCATTAAACAAATTCCTACTAGCCGATGGAAGGAAGGGCATTTAGCCTTAAAAACTTTAATGAAAATTGCAAAGATTGTAGCAGCTTCGCTATCAATCAACTCATTTCTCCATTCGATTCATGCGATTGAAACTCAGCGCCCCATCTGGGGTCCCATCGAGGACGTTACGCGAACGATGGGCCATGTTGGTTCTACTTACTTTACCTTTATCAATCGGGAAGAAGAGACCAATCCGCTCCTTAAAAAAGGGCATTACACCAACTCGATGTTCTCGCTGACAGGCTCTGTCGCACTTCTTGCCATGAGTTCACTCTCCTTTGCCTCGCGCTTTGCTCCTTTTAAGAAATTTCTTCTAGGGCGCTTGGATGAGGTCCAATTTAGCTTGAATGTCGTTGCAGTTACATCGATGCTAGCTGAGCACTTTTATGACTTCGATTCGCTCAAAAAAACTCACGACCCACAGCCAAATTAAAATTTTTTCCGACTTTACCAAAAAAGCGATAGCCATTATGCTAATGCCGATTTTTCATTAAGAGTTAGTAAAGGTAGTCAATGAGTATTTCAGGCTTTTTTAAAGACCCTTCTCGTCTGTTTATGGCCGTTTCTTGCGCTTCATTTCTCACGAGTCGTGCAGAAAAAACACTAGAGCGTAGCTGGTCGCACATCGCAGACTTTTCAAAGATGGGTGATGTCTTTCTTGGGTGTTTATCATTTTATAATATTCAGGCAATTGCAAGGGTGCCTGAACAAATTCGTGAGAATTGGGCTAACGAGCCTAGTGAGACTGTGGCAAATAGTGTCAAAACTGTCGGTTGCTTAGCAAGGGCGTTTTCTAGTCTGACAGACCTTATTGATATAGGGGTAAGACGAGGCGCTTTAGATTCCTCGCGATGGACTCCTTTGACAACAGCAGGACATGCTTCATCGGTTGTTGGTTCAATACAGGCAATTTATGAGAATGTTAGGTTGGGTCGTGCAGTCCATTACAGTGTGAATGCAGGAGCAAGTTTAGCACTGCACGCTTTTCTTTTGATTGGAGCTGTTGGTGCGGGTCGCTCTGGGCTTCTAGGTAAAGTAGCCAAACATCACATGCTTGGAGTTGACGCAGCATTTACAGCGATGACAGCGACAGCGATTTACAGATACGCTATGGGAGGTCGATAATGGCAGCTAACGTTACAAACGCATTTCAATTTGCAACAGATAAAGTCATAGGAGAGCGTTCTGGCCTTCGTCTCATGGAAGGTTCTGCAAACTACTTTGCCAACATTCTTAAGATTAATGAATATGCTGCTTTTTCCTCTTGGCTTCCCAAGATGGCTCCCATTCAAAAATGGCTGAAGACAGTTGACGGCGCCATTTATGTTAACAACTTTTTAAAAGGTGTCGGAAGTCCCTTTTCGAAAGGCGCGACATTATGCAAGACTGCATACGGATGTTACAATGATGAAGAAGGGCAGACAACTGAAAAGGTGAGGAAGGCCTTTGGGAACTTCCTGTATGATCTAAATAAAACTGTAGGAGATGGCGCAGCAGCAGCTAAGTTTATGGGCGCCTTCGTTCCTATTCTTGCCCCGCACGGTCGAATTCTAGGGCTTTTCAAAAGTGGGTGTACACTCATTCGCGTGGCGGTTGATCTGAAAAATGCCTATGCAAAGCTTGGAAAATCAGCCCATGATTGGAGTCAAGAAACCTCTTTTGAAGAGAAGCAAAAGAAAGATTACATCTGGAAAGCCACAGCAGCTTCGATCAGTATGTATGCCTTTTCTATACTCCTCAATGGTTTTGGGGTCGTTGACACTCTCTTTGGTGAGAGTATGCCCGCTGATCATCGGATGCCTCCAGTCGCTTGGGTGACTTGGGGAATGTTAGCTACGGTTTCTAATATCGCTGAGACTTGGTGTAAGGAGCAAGCAAAGTAAGTGTTGTGCCTCTAAGGGTAATATTAAGAAGGCAGTTGGGTAGCCGACTGCCTTTTTTTTGTGCTTATTTCTAGGGGAAGTGAAATTTGAAATGCCTTCATAATTCAAGTTCGAGTCATGAAAGTGTTAAAAATTTGTCGGTATTGAGGGCTAGAGAGAATATGACACTATTTTGATTGTGCAAAATCAATCTATTTGTTAATCTTTGCGCTTAAACCAAAAAATGTCGCCAAATAGATTGGCAACTTTCGGGTTTCTTCAAGGAAATTTGTCCCTTGAAATTTGTAAGCATACTGTGACTTTGCTGTTTTAAGTCCCTTCTATTACGGGTCTTTAAATAGCAATTAGGATGAAAAGGAAAAAAATGTCTCTTAAGTTAATGGGCAAAAAGCGGGGAATGACCCGTGTGTTTGATGAGAATGGCAATCTAGTTGTTTGTACCGTGATTTCTGCAGAGCCTAATGTGATTGTTCAGCTCAAGACGAAGGAGAAAGAAGGGTATGATGCCATTCAACTTGCAGCTGTTAAGGTGCAAGACTCTAAGAAGAAAAATGTGAGTAAGCCGCTTGTTGGGCACTATGCAAGAGCGAAAGTCGAGCCGAGGCGTCACCTTTTAGAATCTCGAATCGGTGAGCCTGCTGAGTATGAGCTCGGTCAAGAAATTGGGGTGGATTACTTTTCTGACGTAGCATTTGTCGATGTAAGTGCCGTATCAAAAGGTAAAGGGTTTCAGGGAGTGATGAAGCGTCATGGGTTTGCTGGTGGGCCGGCGGCACATGGTTCTGGCTTTCATCGCGCTGCGGGGTCTACTGGTATGAGAAGTACGCCGGGTCGTTGTTTGCCAGGGGTAAAAAAGCCAGGGCAAATGGGAAATGAAAAGGTGACTGTCGAGTCGCTTCGAGTCGTGAAAGTCGATGCAGAAAAACAGATGATCATTGTCAAAGGGTCGATTCCAGGTCCTAAGAGTGGTCTTGTGTATGTAAGAAAGTCTGTCAAGAAGGGCAGTGGTCGAAAGTAAGAGGAACGCGTGGTAAAGCTAAAGAAGTATAACATTGACGGTAAAGAAGTTGGCGAAGTCGAAGTGCAAGACAGTCTGCTTCAGGCTGACTGCAGTACGCAAGCTGTAAAAGATTACATTGTAGCAATCAGAAACAATGCCCGCCAATGGAGCGCTAACACTAAAGGGCGTTCTGAAATCAATCACTCAAATGCGAAGCCGCATCCTCAAAAAGGAACGGGTAGGGCGCGTCAAGGGACGATTAAGGCTCCTCAGTACAAAGGGGGGGGGATTGTCTTTGGGCCAAAGCCTAAATTTGATCAACATACTCGTATTAACAGAAAAGAAAGGCAGTCTGCTATTCGCTTTTTGCTCAGTGAAAAGGTTAAAGAAGGGCAGCTGCGCATATTGCAGCTTGAAAAAATGGACCAACCAAAGACAAAGAGAGTGGCTCAGTTTCTCAAGCAAGTCGGGATTGATGGGAAAAAGCTCTTGGTCCTTAGCGATGAAGAGAAAGCATGTGAAAAAGAAAGGCGAGATTTCTTTTTGAGTATGAGGAATGTCAAAAAAGCAAGCTTTATGCCGATGAGGTGCGTGAGTGGATATGATGTCATGAAGCACCAAGAGATCGTTGTTGTAGAGTCTGCCTATAATGCTCTCCTAGAGAAGTTGGGAGGATAAAGGATAATGATGAATAAGACTCCGTTTGATGTCGTTAAGTCTAGATATGTCACTGAGAAATCAACTGTTTTAGAGCAGCTGCAGAACGCAACAAGTAATAAATGCGTCAGCCGTTGTGAGTCGCCTAAGTTTGTCTTTCTTGTAGACAAGAAGGCGAACAAGAGAGAGATTTCTAAGGCGATTGAAACGATTTACAAAGAAAAGAAAGTGAAGGTTAAGTCGGTGAATACAATCACTGTTAAGCCGAAGAAGAGAAGAGTTAGAGGTCGGGTTGGATATAAGCCCGGATATAAAAAGGCGATTGTCACCTTTGAAAAAGGTGATTCAATCGATGAAGCGGTATAAGGTTTAGGAGCCTAAAGATCGATGGTAAAAAAATTTCGACCAATTACACCTAGTCAGCGGAAGTTAATTCTACCGAGTAACGAACAACTCACTCGCGAAGAGAATAAGCGCGCAACAATTAAACCAACAAAGTCCCTGCTTCTTCCTAAGAAACGTACAAATGGAAGAAATCACCATGGTAGAATTACATGTCGCCATAGGGGTGGAGGGCACAAACGCTTTTATCGCATCATCGACTTTAAAAGAAATAAGGATGATATCGAGGCGAAAGTTCACTCAGTAGAATATGATCCTAACCGTTCAGCACACATTGCACTCCTTCACTATCGCGACGGAGAAAAGCGCTATATTTTAGCTCCGCAAGACTTAAAAGCTGGAGACAAGGTTATATCTGGAGAAAAAGCTCCATTTAAGCCTGGCTGCTCAATGGCTCTTAAGTCAATGCCACTTGGATCTGTAGTGCACAACATTGAACTCTATCCTGGAAGAGGTGGAGTCCTTGTTAGAAGTGCAGGCTTATCTGCTCGACTTATGGCTCGGAGTGGTGGATATGCAACAATCAAGATGCCTTCAGGAGAAGTGAGAATGATTCACGAGGGGTGCCGAGCAACATTTGGAGCTCTATCGAATGCAGAAAACTCATTGCGTGTAGAAGGAAAAGCGGGAAGAACAAGATGGAAAGGCTTTCGCCCAACAGTTCGAGGAACTGCCATGAACCCAGTTGATCACCCTCATGGTGGTGGTGAAGGAAGACATAATGGTTACATTCCCAGAACTCCATGGGGCAAGCAAACGAAAGGGCTTCGAACTCGCTCTAAAAAGAAATCTAAGAAAATGATCGTTAAAGACCGAAGGAAGAAATAAGAGGAAATAATGGGAAGATCGCTGAGAAAAGGACCGTTCGTAGATCACCACCTTCTAAAAAAAGTGGAAAAAAGCAACAGCGAAGGATCAAAAAAACCGATTAAAACTTGGTCAAGACGATCGATGATCATACCGGATATGATTGGACATACATTTGAAGTCCACAATGGTCGAAAGTTTATTACAGTATTTGTGTCTGAGAACATGGTAGGACATCGTTTGGGAGAATTCTCGCCAACGAGACTATTCAAAGGACACCCTGTTAAAAAGTAAAGGAACAAACATATGCACGAAGCATTTGCAAAAACAAAGTACGTTCGAATTAGCCCGAGAAAGGCTAGGCTAGCTGCAGACTTAATTCGAGGTAAGAGCATCGAAGAAGCTCTATTGCAGTTGATGTATTGCCAACTTAAAGGTGGACGTCTTTTAAAGAAAACGCTTGATAGTGCAATTGCAAACGCAGAAACACTGCATAGTGTTCAAAGAAGAGATTTAAAAGTTAAAGAAGTTCGGGTTGATGAAGGCCCAACGATGAAACGAGCGAAATCAAAGTCTAAAGGTGGGCGCGTACCGATTATGAAACGTATGAGCCATTTTACCGTCGTTGTTGGGACTGAAAATTAAGGATAAAGGTAGTCATGGGACAGAAAACATCGCCTATAGGATTTAGACTGGTCTTAAAGAAAAATTGGAAGTCCATGTGGTTTGCAAATAAGCAAGAATTTGGTCCATTTTTGCTTGAAGATCGTAGGATCCGAGATTTTTTAATGAAAAAGCCTGCATGCGTAGGGACCTCACATATTCAAGTAAAGAGAATGAGTGAGAAAATCGAAGTCACGCTGTTTACTGCAAGACCTGGTCTTGTCATTGGAAAAAAAGGGGCTGAGATTGAAGTCATTAAAAAAGAACTTAAAAAGCTTACAGGAAAAGAGATTTGGGTAGAGGTCGCAGAGATTAAAAGGCCAGATCTCGATGCTAAGCTCGTTGCTGATGGAATCGCAAAGCAACTTGAAAGACGAGTCGCTTTCAGACGCGTTCTGAAAAAGGCACTTCAAGCCTCTATGGATGCGGGTGCAGCAGGAATTAAAGTTCAGATTTCTGGGCGTATTGGTGGAGCAGAGATCGCTCGTACTGAGTGGTATAAGGAAGGTCGTATCCCTCTACATACAATGCGTACAAATATAGACTATGCAATGGGTAGAGCAGAAACAACATATGGTTCTATCGGAGTTAAAGTCTGGATAAATCGAGGCGAGCAAAGCGCTCAATAAGGAGTATAAGTAGAAAATGGCACTGATACCATCTAGACCAAAATTTAGAAAG
Source organism: Simkaniaceae bacterium (assembly GCA_030149435.1). Taxonomy (GTDB): domain Bacteria; phylum Chlamydiota; class Chlamydiia; order Chlamydiales; family Simkaniaceae; genus JASBRR01. Next base: position 10,614 of record JASBRR010000031.1, on the reverse strand, counting down.
CAGCAGAAGGGATCTCTACGTGGTCTCACCAAAGGTGGGCAATTCGTAAAGTTTGGTGACTTTGGCATGCAAATACTCGACCGAGGACGCATTACAAACCAACAAATCGAAGCATGTCGTGTTGCGATTAGTAGATACTTCAGCAGAAAAGGAAAAGTGTGGATTCGTATTTTCCCAGATAAGCCGATTACAAAGAAGCCTGCAGAAGTGCGTATGGGTAAAGGAAAAGGTGGAACAGATCATTGGGTGGCAGTAGTCAGGCCAGGAAGAATCTTATTCGAGGTTGCTAACGTAACTGAAGATGAGGCGAGAAACGCTCTACTTAGAGCGGCTGCAAAACTCCCATATAAAACGCGATTTGTTCGCAGAGTAGAAGAGGTATAGTGTTGAAAGCAAAAGATTTAGTAAGCCTAACTGTTGAAGATCTCAAAATCAAACATGAAGAGCTGAATGCTGAGATCTTTGAGCTTTTGAATGAACTTCGTGTGTCGAGAAAGCTTGAGCATCCACATATGCTTAAGGAAAAGAAGAAAGATCGAGCAAGAATACTGACAGTACTTCGTCAGAAGCAATAGAGTAACCATTTTAAGGTGATATGGAAACGCAAAAGAACAGGAAAGTAAAAGAAGGAACAGTCGTATCAAACAGGATGAATAAAACTGTTACGGTTAGTGTCCAGAGAACAATTTCCCACCCCCAGTACCAGAAAGTGATCAAGAGGGGAAAGAAGTATTATGCGCACAATGAAAAAGGTGAGCTTGCGATAGGAACAAAAGTACGTATCGAAGAAACACGACCTATCTCAAAACTCAAGAGATGGATAGTAACAGAAGTCGTTGGTTAAAGGAACGAAGAGATGATTCAACAAGAAACAGAGCTAGCAGTTGCCGATAATAGCGGAGCAAAACGCGTAAAGTGTTTTAAAGTTTTGAGAGGTTCACGAAGACGGTATGCCCGCGTAGGTGATATTATTGTTTGCTCAATTAAAGAAGCAGATCCAAAGTCAGCTGTTAAAAAAGGTGCTGTCGTTAAAGCAGTGATCGTAAGAACAAAGAGCTACTTGAGAAGAAAGGATGGATCCATGCTGCGCTTTTACGACAACAGCTGCGTTCTAATCGATGACAAGCAGAACCCAAAAGGCACGCGTATTTTTGGACCAGTTGCAAGAGAAGTCAGAGAGTCTGGTTTCTTGAAGATCAGCTCATTAGCACCTGAAGTCATTTAGAGGATTGGGAGAACGGAATGAAGAATAAGTGGATTAAAAATGGTGACAAAGTCCTCGTAATCAGTGGAAATGACAAAGGAAAAGTCGGCGAAGTCATCGCGAGAAGTCAAGATCGTATTCTCATCAAAGATGTGAATGTTAGAAAGAAGCATATGAAAGCCAGACAACAAGGACAAAAGTCGGAAATTGTCAAAATGGAGAGACCAATACACATTTCTAATGTCGCACTTTGTAATGAAGAAGGTAAGAAAATAAAACTCAAGCAGAAGCAAGGTGAAAACAAGTCTAAAGATCTCGTTTTTCTAGAAAACGGAAAAGAGACTGTGTACCGCACTTTAAGAAAATTAAATAAGTGATAGTGAGAGCATGTCTAGATTAAAAAAGAAATATGACGAAGAGATCAAAAATGCTTTAAACGAAAAGTTTTCGTATGAAAACCCGATGTGTATTCCAATGTTAGAGAAAGTAGTGATTAGCATGGGAGTGGCAGAAGCAATCAAAGATAAAAATGTCATGCAAGATTGTATTAAGGAACTGACACTTCTTTCTGGACAAAAGCCAATCGTCACAAAATCAAAGAAAGCGATCTCTAACTTCAAACTGCGTGAAGGTCAAGCCATTGGTCTAAAAGTCACTTTACGTGGAAAGCGCATGTATGACTTCATGGATCGCTTCTGCAATATAGTAAGCCCACGAATTCGCGACTTTAGAGGTTTCAAGAAGAAAGGTGATGGTAGAGGGAGCTATAGTTTAGGCTTAACTGATCAGCAAGTATTTCCAGAACTCAACTTGGATGAGATCAGAAGAGACCAAGGAATGAATATTACATTTGTTACAAGTGCACAAAATGATGAGCATTGTCTAGAGCTATTAGGAATGCTTGGGATGCCCTTTAAACGTAAGGAGAAAAGATAAATGGCACTGAGTGATACAGTTGCTGACCTACTTACAAGAATACGCAATGCAAAAGATGCAAAGCATAAGTATGTAGATGTACAAAGCTCTAAGCTAAATAAAGCAATCGTTAACGTCCTTCAAGAAAAAGGGTATGTGAGTAACTCACTTGTTAATGAAAAGAACCACAAAATACGAGTTTTTCTAAGATATGCGAAAAGGTCGCGCGACAGTGTTATTAAAGGCTTAAAACGCATTTCAAAGCCTGGTGTTAGAAAATACATTGGATATAAAGAGATTCCAAGTGTTTTTAGTGGGTTAGGAATCGCAGTGCTCTCGACTCCATCAGGAATACTCGATGGAGAAAAAGCAAAAGAGTTAAAGGTAGGCGGAGAACTTCTCTGTCTTGTTTGGTAAAATCGCTAATCAGGAAAACTGAAAATGTCACGACTTGGAAAAGCCCCAATTATTATCACTAAAGGGGTAGAAGTAAAGATTACAAAAGGCTCACTAGAAGTGAAAGGGCCTAAGGGCTTAGTTTCAAAAGAGTTGCCTGAAGGTATCTGTCTTAGACAAGAAGATTCGAATCTATTTGTCGATTTTGATCCAAGCTCCGGGCTAAAAAAACCGATGCATGGTCTATACCGCTCACTTATTCAGAATATTGTGATGGGTGTCTCAGAAGGCTTTGAGAAAAAGCTTAGCCTCATTGGAGTCGGTTATCGAGCTGCAGTTAAAGGAACAGTACTAGATCTTCAACTCGGATTTTCTCATCCATCACAACTCGATATACCGCAAGGTGTCGATGTTAAAATCGAGAAAAGCACTCAAATTACAGTCTCTGGGATTGACAAGCAGCAAGTTGGACAGTTTGCTGCAGATATCAGAGCAGTAAGGCCGCCTGAGCCCTACAAGGGAAAAGGTGTTCGTTATGTCGATGAGTATGTGCGTAAGAAGGCAGGTAAAGCTGCTAAAGGAGGAAAGTAGAATGAGCCATGACCTGAATAAACGTACGCGAGTAAGAAAAAAGCGCGCTTTTAGAGTGCGAAAAAAAGTTAGAGGCACAGCTGAAAGACCAAGACTTTCAGTGCACAAGACAATCAAGCACATTGGTGCACAACTCATAGATGATGAGAATGGGGTAACACTAGCAATGTTTAGTACCCTATCAAAAGAAGCTACAGGACAAAAAAAGTCAAAAGATGGTGCCCGCTTTGTAGGTCAGAAAATTGCTGAACTAGCAAAAGGCAAAAAGATTGGCAGCATTGTTTTTGATAGAGGTCGTTTTAAGTACCACGGGCTAGTGGCTGCACTAGCTGAAGGTGCTAGAGATGGCGGCTTAAAATTTTAAGGAATTTGCATGGCAACTGAAAGACGCAAAAGAGAAGAAGAGATCGATTCTGAATTCGAGGAAAAAGTACTCTACATCAATCGATGTTCAAAAGTAGTAAAAGGTGGACGTAAGTTTAGTTTTTCTGCTCTTGTTATTGTAGGAGATGGCATGGGTCGAGTTGGCTTAGGTTTTGCCAAAGCTAACGAAGTCGCAGATGCAATCCGAAAAGGTGGAGAAGCTGCACGAAAGAATGTCCGTTCTTTTGAGTTGGAAGGAACCACAATTCCACACGAAGTGATTACCCAGTGGGATGGAGCCAAAGTGCTTCTAAAGCCAGCGAAAGAGGGAACTGGAGTGATTGCTGGGTCTAAGGTTCGAGCAGTCTTAGAAATTAGTGGCATCAGAGATGTCATTGCTAAAAGCTTAGGCGCAAACAATCCACTCAATCAAGTTCGCGCAACCTTCCAAGCGCTTTCAGAGTTAAGAAACCGCGAAGCAACGCTTGCTGCAAGAGAGGTATAGAATGAAATTAAACGAGCTAAAGAATACACATCGAAAAGATCCTCGATCAAAAAGAGTTGGGCGAGGAAATAGCTCTCAAAGAGGAAAGACTTGTTGCCGTGGACACAAAGGGGATAAGTCCCGATCAGGATATAAAACGAGAGCGGGAAAAGAGGGTGGACAGCTTCCACTATTCCAAAAGCTTCCATACAGAGGGTTCTCAAACCATCGCTTTAAAGCGAGAATTTTTGCAGTCACATTAGAAAGACTCAATGCAGTCTATAGCGATGGAGAAATTGTCAGTCTTCGCACTCTTGCAGAGAAGGGTTTCCCTGTAAGAAGAATGAAAGATGGGTTTAAAGTGCTATCGACAGGTGAACTAACAAAGAAGGTTGTAGTTGAAGCCAACTACTACACGAAGGGTGCGTTAAAGAAGTTAGAAGAAAAAGGAATTGAGTTTAAACGCGTACAGAACCAATGATTAAAGCGCTCAAAGGTATTTTTCTGGTTGAAGAGATCAAGCAGAAAGTCACCTTCACACTTCTCATGTTAATTGTATGCCGTATCGGTGCATACATTCCTGTCCCTGGAATTAACGGGGATGCTGTTGTTAAAGCATTTAAAGCCACTGTTGGTGGAGGCCAAAACATCTTTCAGCTAGTAGATATCTTCTCTGGTGGAGCTTTTGCACAAATGACAGTGATTGCTCTCGGGGTCATGCCCTATATTTCCGCATCAATCATCATGCAAATTCTCGTGGCGATCATCCCATCAATGCAAAGAGAGATGAGAGAAAATGCTGAAGCAGGGAAAAAGAAGATGGGAAAAAACACGCGTCTTTTGACGCTATTTCTAGCCCTTTTTCAATCTGCGATTATGGCAAAGTATGCTTTCGGACTGAACTTAGCTACTCCGGGAATAATAGTAAGTGAACTCGCTCAGCTTCAAATTATGGGATTGCCCTGGCTATTTTATCTGATTGTCATGTTAACAATGACTGCTGGTACTCTCTTTTTAATGTGGGTTGGTGAACAAATCACAGAACGGGGAATTGGAAATGGGATCAGCCTGATTATTTCCGTAGGTATCCTAGCTTCACTTCCTAAGACCTTGGGAATTATTGTTAGGCAGTTAAATCTCGATTCTCAAGAGCCCGGACAGTTGACATTCTCATCAATAGTCGTTTTGTCAATTGTGTTTGTGGCGATTATTACTGGAACAATTCTAGTGATTCAAGGAGTTAGAAAAATTCCTTTGCAATATGCAAGGCGCGTTGTTGGGCGACATGAGACACAAGGTGGAAGTTCACATATCCCACTAAAAATTAATTATGCTGGAGTGATACCGGTTATCTTTGCATCGGCATTTTTGATGTTTCCAGCAACGATTGCTCAATTCCTGAGTAAGAGCACGTGGCTAAGTTCTCTAGCGGGATATTTATCCCCTGGAAGTACAGTCTATACTGTTATTTTTGTATTGCTCATTTTGTTTTTTACCTATTTCTGGACAGCAACTCAATTTCATCCTGAGCAGATCGCTTCTGATATGAAGAAAAATGGTGCTTTCATTCCAGGAATCAGACAAGGAAAGCCAACTCAAGAGTTTCTTGAAAAAACAATGAATAGAATTACGTTGGCAGGAGCGCTTTGCTTAGCACTGATTGCTGTGCTGCCAACATTAGTAGCTAAAGTTTTAAATGTAGACCCCGCGATTAGCCATTTTTTTGGAGGGACTTCTCTCCTGATTTTGGTTGGAGTTGTCCTAGATACAACGAAGCAGATTGAATCCCATATGCTGATGAAAAGGTATGATGGATTTATGAAGAAGGGGCGCGTAACGGGGAGAATATAAAACGAGTCATTGAATTCTATAATGAATGTTGATATGATTTCCCCTCAAGTAAATGTAAAAGAAAGGATTGATACATGCCCAGAGTTATTGGGATAGATATACCAGGCAATAAGCGCCTTATTATTAGCTTGACCTACATTTATGGTGTTGGAAAAGCTGTAGCTCAGCAGATTGTCGATGAGTTAAAGCTTGATCCAAACATGAGAACTCATAACTTAACTGATACAGAGATTTCTAAGCTCAACGGACTATTGCAATCGAAATATGTTGTTGAGGGGGATCTAAGAAGGCAAGTACAAAACAATATTAAGCGATTGATCACGATCAATGCATATCGTGGCCTAAGACATCGAACTGGCCTTCCAGTTCGTGGACAGCGTACAAGATGTAATGCCAGAACACGAAAAGGAAGAAAGAAAACTGTAGCTGGTAAGAAGTCAGCACCAGGACCAGGCTAATTAATATAGGAGCAAAAGACTTTGGCAAAACAAGAAGCAAAAAAGTCACAAAAGACTGTAGTTAAAAAGCAGCCACAGAAAGCTAAAAAGAAAATCACAAGAACAGTTCCTAGTGGAATTGCACATGTAAAAGCGACATTTAACAATACGATTGTTTCGATTACAGACCCTTCAGGAAATGTGTTAGCATGGGCTTCAGCAGGAAAGGTGAATTTCTCAGGATCTAGGAAGTCATCAGCTTTTGCTGCAACAGTTGCGGCTCAAAATGCAGCAAAAATTGCTCAAAATCATGGAATGAAAGAAGTGGAAGTCTTGTTAAAAGGTCCAGGTGCAGGGAGAGAATCTGCAGTAAGAGGACTTCAGAGTAGCGGATTGATTATCACTTTGATAAAAGATCGTACGCCAATCCCTCACAATGGATGCCGACCAAGAAAGAGACGAAGAGTATAACAAGGCTAATAAGAGATACGGAGATACTATGACAGTTAAGTATGGTAAGTTTGAACTGCCAACAAAAATCACAATAGACGAGACAAACAAGGCAGAAACATTTGTCCGTTTCGTTGCAGAGCCTTTCGAAAGAGGGTTTGCTCATACGTTGGGTAATGCTCTGCGTAGAATCATGTTATCATCACTTGAAGCGCCAGCTATTGTTTCTATTAAGATTGAGGGGGTTCCTCATGAGTACACAGCTGTTGAAGGTGTGATTGAAGATATGACCCATATTGTACTTAACGTAAAAGGCGCACTTCTTAGGCATATACCTCTCGATGAAAATCGTGGTGCAAGAGCTCCAAAAGTTGTCTCCCAAGTATTAGATGTGACTCAAGATATGTTAGATAAGAACAATGGTCAGTATTCAGTTAAACTAAAGGACATTGTTGGCGAATCTGAGTTTGAAATTGTCAATCCAGATCATGTCATTTTCAATGTAACGAAGCCGATGAAAAAACGCATTGATTTGAGAATTGCTCATGGTAGAGGATATGTTCCATCTGAAAGGCATGTGATTCCAGACAAGGTAGTCGATGAAATCATTATCGACTCTGCATACTCTCCTGTACGACTAGTGAACTACTTTGTTGAGAATACAAGAGTTGGACAAGATACAGACTATGACAAACTTATTCTAGAAGTCAGTACAGATGGAAGAGTGACTCCACAAGAAGCGCTTACATTTGCAACTCAGATTGGAATATTACATTTTAATGTGTTCGATGAGCTGAAGTTTCAAGAGCTATCTTTTGATCAGGAAGAAGAGGGACATGATACGGATCGCTCTCAACTCTTGGCAAAGCTATCGCTTAAAATTAACGAAATTGAGCTATCAGTTCGTTCTACAAACTGCCTAGCCCAAGCTGATATTGAGACGATTGCTGAGCTAGTGATTATGCCAGAGTCAGATATGCTCAAGTTTAGGAATTTTGGTAAGAAGTCTCTGAATGAGATTAAAGCGAAACTTGAGGAGATGGAACTTCATCTCGGAATGGATCTAGGCAAATATGGCATTACTTCTGATAATGTAAGAGAGGTAGTGGCTGAATATCTACAAGAAAAATCGGGGCAAGAACAGCTATGAGACATAAAAAGCTTACATCTAAGTTAGGAAGAACGTCTTCTCATCGCCGCTGTCTAATGGCTAACATGCTAAAATCTTTAGTTCAGCATGGTAGAATTGAAACGACTGTTGTTAAGGCTAAAGAAGTCAGAAGACATGCCGACAAACTCATTACATTAGCAAAGAAAAATACTCTTGCGAGTAGAAGAGAAGCTATTGCAAGGCTAATGATTCGACATAATCCACTGACATCAAAAGAAACTCGTGCTGCTAAATCTGGTGATCTATCTGCATATAATGGTGATCGCGTTGTGATCAAAAAGCTCTTTAATGAACTTTCACAGAAGTACATTGGTCGCGATGGCGGTTATACTCGAATCGTAAGAAAGGAAAACCGCAAGGGCGATGCAGCTCCCCTTTGCTTCATAGAGTATCTATAAACTTTTAGGGGGCATTTTCTGCCCCCAAGTCAATTAACAGTTATTGATAGCAATCAGGTGATGCATTTGCATTATAATATGTCTTTTGCAATTATTAAACCCTGATAAGGATTTGAGGTTTGCATGTCTATACGTTTAGGAATAAATGGCTTTGGTCGCATCGGAAGGGCAATATTTCGACTGATTCACAAGAAATTTCCAGATGTGAAAGTTGTCGCAATTAATGACCTTGTTTCCTCTTCAACCCTTGCTTATTTACTAAAGTATGATTCGGTTCATGGCCGTTTTGAAGCTGATGTCAAGACTAATGAGAACGAACTTGTAGTTGATGGGAAGGTTACCCAAGTATTGCAGGAAAAGGACCCTACAAACCTCCCTTGGAAAGAGTTGCAGGTTGACTACGTCATTGAGGCAACAGGGATTTTTAAAAAAAAGGAGGACATTACCAAGCATATTGATGCGGGAGCAAAGCGAGTCATTTTATCTGCTCCTGCGAAAGATAAGATTCCCACATATGTCATGGGAGTTAATCATACCCTTTATGATCCGAATAAGGACTTTATTATTTCCAATGCTTCTTGTACGACAAACTGCCTTGCGCCTCTCACAAAAGTGCTACTCGATGCATTTGGTATCGAAGAAGGATTGATGACAACGATCCATGCTGTCACCCCAACACAACCAACCCTTGACAGTCCTTCAAAAAAAGACTTGCGTGGAGGGCGGTCTGCGATGCAGAATATCATTCCTGCTTCAACGGGTGCTGCGAAGGCTGTTGCACAATGTATTCCTGAAGTTGAAGGAAAGCTCACAGGAATGGCCTTCAGGGTGCCCGTAGCGGATGTTTCTGTTGTTGATTTGACACTAAGGCTGACGAAATCGACAAGTTATGATACTATTTGCAGCACTATCAAGTCTTCCGCTGAATCTGACCTAAAAGGAATTCTTGAATATACAGATGAAGAGGTTGTGTCATCAGATTTTATTGGAAATACACACTCTTCAATTTTTGATAAACACGCTGGTATCGCATTAAACAATAATTTCTTTAAGCTCGTTGCATGGTATGACAATGAAGTGGGATATGCATGTCGAATGATAGATTTAATGAGATATATTGCAGCAAAAGATTAACCAAATGGGTATTAATCCCATTAAAACAATGGATAGAATTCAGTGCATTTTACTCGTGAACCAATAGTTGAAACCGTCATTACACCAAAAGAAGGGTTTAAACTGATTATACGAAATAGCCGCGGCAGTGATTCTGAGGAATATTCTGTTAACGCTATAGAAGTCGTTTCTTTTGGACATTCTTATTTTTTCCGGAACAAAGAAAAACCAAAGGCGTTTCTTCTACCTCTTTCTGAATATGAAGTGATTGAGACAAGAGAAACCCGAACTGTTCTTAAAAAACCTCAGACAGAGAAATCTATTAAGATTGGCGCTCAATCTAAGCTGACTGATAGGGCAGAGGAAACTTCCGCTGAAGATCAACCGCCTGCTGATGCAGAGACAGGGAAGAAAAAAGAGCGTAAGCGTACTCGTAAAAGGAAAGGAAAAGAGAAAGAGCCGAAGAAAACTGAAGCAGCTTCTGATAATTCTGAGGAAAAGGCTGAAGCGAAACCTGAAGAAGGCGCCCAGCAAGAAAATAGTGACTCACCTCCTCCTTCACAGCCAAGGAGAACTCTTTTACCTCCTCCAACAAGCCTTATCTCTGAGCAAATCAGTCGCTACAAAGACTATTTAGTTTCTCAAGGAGCGATTGATTCAGTCGATGGTAGTGAAGGGAAGAAAGGGAAATTGAAGGATGTCAGTAAGAAGTCTGCTAAAAAAGAGACTGCTTTTCCTCCTGAAGAAGGAGTGACTTCCCAGCCAACTTCTATTGAAGAAGAGCAACGACAAATGTTCCTTCAGGATGAAGATAAACATAGCGATAAGGTTGTCGATCTGCCAACAACACCTTCAGATAATGAAAAGAGCTAATGCATCATTGTCTTTTAAGAGCGTGAATGGGTAAACTGACACACTCTAACACTCTTTGCTCGGGTGGTGGAATGGTAGACACAAGGGACTTAAAATCCCTTGGGCTTTTGCCCGTGCGGGTTCGAGTCCCGCCCCGAGCAATTCTGTCTCGCCACACATTTTCTATCTCTGCAGGTCTTCTTTATCAAGGGAGGCAAAATCTTATTTATGCAGACAGTATGCTCTACTGGGACTGCTTAAGAAATTCCATCCTCACACATTTTTCGCCTTTTTTGGCAAAATCAAAATTTTTGCAAATCTCCTATACTCAGGTATATGTAGATTTTCAACTCTTTCAATTTTTCTCAAAAAACGCCGCAAAATCTGCA
>JASBRR010000029.1 GCA_030149435.1 Simkaniaceae bacterium | reverse complement strand
GAAAGTCGCTCTTTGCAGATTTTGCGGCGTTTTTTGAGAAAAATTGAAAGAGTTGAAAATCTACATATACCTGAGTATAGGAGATTTGCAAAAATTTTGATTTTGCCAAAAAAAGCGAAAAATGTGTGAGGATGGAATTTCCCAACAGTCCCTTTATATATCCATTAGGTAATAACTACAATCCCCAGCGATGATAATGAGCTTTAAAGGGCGTGTCTGGAAAGTCCATTCCCACATCTTTTGCTCATTTTTAGGCAAAATCTGTAGAAAGCGACTTTCCCAACAGCTCCTAAAATTAAAGAAATTTTGTTTAATTTATAATAACTTTAATTTGTGATATAATTAATAGATAATTATTAAAAATAATATTTATAAAAAGGATTGTAATTATGTCATCTAAAATCAGCCTCAATGGCCCAAGCTTTACTCAGCCCACTCAGATGCAACCTGCTTCTTCTACAGCCCCTCAGCAAGACGCAAATCCAACACCTCCACCGAGCCCAGGCGAAATCATTCAAAAAATTGGTATAGATCTCAGCTCCATCTCAAATGGCCTAGTCTCCTTAGCAACAAGACAATCACTTTCCTACTCAACCGACATAGCCCCTATCGTCAGTGAACTCAGAGGGATAAAAGCTCGTTCAAAAAACTTAACTGAGGACTCAGAAAAATTAACAGCAGAGATCGCTACCCTCAGCGAGATCATCCAAAAGCTCCAAGATCTCAAAAGTCCTATTGACTACCCCACTTTAACATTTAAAGAGATCTCCTCTCCCATTTCTGAGCTCCATTCACTTCATAGCGAGATCATTGCCACAGGAAAAGCAGTAGCCTCTCAGGAAGAAAGCGCACGCAAAGCCGAGCAAGCAGCTCACCTAATTGAGGAAGAAAACCGCGAGTTCGAAGCTAGGCTCCAAGCTCTGACAGCCCCAACGCAAAGCGTTGAAAAAAAAATCAGTGCAGAACTCCTTACAGCGTTTCGAGAAGGGGTGAAAAACGCACCTCAAGCGGAAGTCAAAGTCGCAGGGCGTTCAGCCGAATTCTCAGCACTCTTAGGCATGTCCGTACAATCACTCACAAAAAAGCTAAAACAAGCCGAAAAAGAAGTCATTTTTTTCAAAGATGGGAAAAAAACAATTGAGCTAATCAAAAACATCCTTAGACACCTTCCTGAATTTGAGAAGAATCTAGAAGATGCGAAAGAGCAACTTGAAGCACAAAGTCGACATTTTACCACCATGATCTCTCCAACCTGCAAGGCACTATTAGCTCCGGAAAATGGTATGAGTCAAGAAATAATCGAAAACGCAAGACGCCTATTAGGTTCAGAGCATAAGCGACAATATCAAATTGCAAACCTCACATCACTAATCACTGAATACAAAAATATAAATGAAAACGCTTGCAAAGTTCAAGCCACCTGTTCCCACCTGTTAGCAACGAAGTCTGACGTAGATCCATTAGCCTTAGCACCTATGCAGCCTGTTTTTGATCTCATCAACCGACAAACAGATCATTGGAATCAGGAAAACGCCCAGCTAAAAGAATTAGAAGGAAATGTGCGCATACGCTCGGAACACGAACAAGCGTATGCGAGTAAACTCTCTGCCCTGTTAACGAAATAATGGAGCTGCTTAAGAAAGTCGCCTTCTACGGATTTTGTAGCAGTTTTAGAGAAAAATCTAAAGAGTTGAAAATCTACATATACCTAAGTATAGGAGATTTGCAAATATTTTGATTTTACAAAAAAAGGTGCAAAATGTGTGAGGATGGAATTTCTTAAGCAGCCCCTTAATAATAAAGAGGATAATACAATGTCAGTTTCTCAAATACTTAGCCCTGATGGCTCAAACTCCTCAGCCATTGACATATCAGAAAGAGTTCGTCAACAGATGAGTAACATGTGTGGACGGCAAGTCTCTATGGCTCAATCTGAAAAGTACTCCCCACTTGATGGGGCAGGAAGAAGCCTTTTATATGCCACACGTATTCTGCAAAGTAGCGTAACAATACGCAATACAAACAAACTACAAAATGATGCAAGTATACATCTACCTGTTGCAAAAATAAGCTTAGAAAAGCATTTGAAGCGCTCTCTGGATCTCGTTCCTTCTGAAGAGAGAGAGAAGTTTAAAACCATGTTGGAACAAACCCGGGATGCAGTGGTCAACATGCAAAGTGTAATAGAAAATCTTGGCCAAACAGGCACAAGTAACCTAGAAGAGAAATATTTAATGGCAAAAGAACTGATCGAACAAACAGGACATGCTCTCATTGCTCTGTGTGGTCGACTCATCAAAGCTAACGAAGATCGAGCAGGGAATACTCAACCAGCTGCTGCTCCCCTATCATATGAGGCAGGATGCGGATCTTCTGTTGCATTATCTGAAGCAGATAAAAAAGCTCTTATGCCTTATGCAAGGAAAGTCGAAAAAAGCCATGATCAAGATGTAACTGAAGTGGCGACCCAGCTAAGGGAGAAAGGGCAAACAAAAAACCTAGAACGAGTCATCACTCGACTTGAAGCAATCGAAAAAAACATTCAAGACGCAATTTCAAGCATTCGAGGGGATTTAAAAGATCGCGGCTCTCTTAGTAATACAGAGCTCAAAACGATTGTCTCAGGAGCTCAAGAAATCAGACAGCAGATCGCAGAACTGGTCAATCTCGCAGGTCAGATTGAAGGCGCACATGCAGAGCTGCAGAAAAATGGAAGCAAACTTTTAGAAGTGCAACAAAGAGTTTTCAAAGCTTTGAAGATAGACCGTAGTTTATTTGAGTTCAAAGCGCCTGCACCAGCTTTGGCAAAACTGCGTGAACTGAAAGCAGACATTCCCCAAGAGCAGAAAAAAGTCGATGCAGCGAGATCTTCGCTTCCTGCATTGGCAGCGAAAATCCGCGAAGTCGCAGGGAAATACAATGAGCCACTTACCATTCTTGAAGGCTTGAGCTCAAAAAATGCAGGTTTGATTCGTTATAATTTTGCTGTAGCTCCACGCAATGTTGAAATGGAAAGGCTCAATGGAGAAATTGGAAGAGCTAAGGATCAGCTCGTTCCCTCTGCGGACGCCATAAAAACTGGAGAAGGAAAGCTACAACAAGACACAGCTACCCTCTCTAAGTATGTCCATGAGATGAAGTTCGGCCTATAATGGGACTGTTGGGAAATTCCATCCTCACACATTTTTCGCCTTTTTTGGCAAAATCAAAATTTTTGCAAATCTTCTATACTCAGGTATATGTAAATTTCCAACTCTTTCAATTTTTCTCAAAAAACGCCACAAAATCTGCAAAGAGCGACTTTCGAGAGCAGTCCCATAATGGTGATCTATGTTAGATTCTTGAAAAAGGATTTAACTGATGATCGATAGTACGTGCCGAGCTATTTATCAAAAATGGCTCATTGATCCTCTTTTGAAGTGGGAAAGGTGGAATCATTTTTCCCCTTCTATGATGACTCTTTTTGGAGTGATGATAGGTCTTCTTATTCCCTTATTTTTGTTTTTTCACCTCAGTGGATGGGCGCTTGCCTCTCTGATCCTGTCGGGATTTTGCGATACACTCGATGGATCTCTTGCCCGACGCCTAGGAGTGACCTCTTCTAAAGGGGCTCTGTTCGATATCCTTGGAGACCGCCTCGTCGAATTTGCCATCATCTTCGGGTTATTTCTCTATGCTCCAGAAGTGAGAGCCACAGCCTGTTTGCTGATGCTTGGCAGTGTACTCCTCTGCATAACCTCATTTCTTGTGGTGGGTGTCTTTGAAAAAAATGAGTCAGAAAAAAGCTTTCACTACAGCCCCGGTCTGATGGAGCGGACAGAAGCCTTCCTCTTCTTTGCTTTGATGATGCTTTTCCCTTCACTCTTCTTTCCCCTCGCGATTCTCTTCTCCATCCTCGTCTTTTATACAGCATGTGCAAGAGCGCATGCCTTTATCAAGGCCTAATTTCCTTACGTTGAGGGTAAAAGGATTCAAGTCATCTCTGTGAAATTGGCTCGAAGGAAGGGGGACAGTGCTATTGCACGGCCCGCTGATGGAGAGTCGATTTCTCAAGATGAGTTGGATCCTCACTGCATATTATGGAATACTGCATCCACATCATCTAACTCTTCTAGCCAGGCGATCAGCGCTTCGTTTGACTTTTTGGTTTCTTCGTCGCACTCGACAGAGTTTTTGGGGATCATTTCGAGAGAGGCATCAGCACAAGTGAGTCCGGCCGTTTCAATCTTTTCCTTCACTTCGAAGAGTTGATCGGGCGCGGTCACGACCATATAGGCTTCATCTGTCGATTCAAAGTCTTCAGCTCCTGCATCAGTCACCTGAAGGAACACATCATCTTCCTCCCCTACGCTCTTCTCGAGTTGGATTACCCCTTTCTGATCAAAGTTGAAGGCAACAGAACCTGGGGATGCAATCGTTCCTCCCCTTTTATTGGTCGCAATGCGCATATCGGAAGCGGTGCGGTTTTTATTATCTGTCATCACTTCGACAAGAATCCCCACTCCTCCGTGACCATAAAGCTCATAGGTCATCTCGGTGTAGTCCGCTTGATCGCTGCTCGAAGCCTTTTTTATGTTGCGCTCGATATTATCAGCGGGAAGGTTTGCCGCTTTCGCTTTTTGAAGAACAAGCCGTAGCTTGGCATTCGACTTAGGATCTGGGCCCCCTTGCTTGACGGCGCTAATGATCTCTTTCACAATACGGGAAAAAATCTTCCCTTTCTTTGCATCCGCCCTCTCTTTTTTATGCTTAATGTTTGCCCACTTACTATGTCCTGCCATAATCCTTATAATCTCTTTTGTAGTAAAATTTTATCGTAATAGGTTCCATCGGGTTCTTTGAGGTAGCGGGGGTGCACGCCATAACGCACAAAACCGAGTCGTTCATAGAGACGGATTGCGGGGTTGTTCTCATAGACCTCTAAATGAAGGATCTCAATTCCAAATGTCTCTTTTGCCCGCTTTTCTAATGCTTTCATGAGAACAGTCCCAACGCCCTGACCGCGATACTTCTTCCCCACCACAATCACGAACAAGCATTGATGCTTGAGTTTTTCAATCGTTTGAATATAGAGGTTTGCACACCCACATGGCTCTTTGTTGTAAAGTGCCGTAATGGAAGCTCCCTTTTTCATAAAATCCATCCAGATGCGGATGGCATCATCGACTTCACGCTCATCAATCATCGGGAACCCCTTGAGTACCTCTTCATCCATGAGCCACTCTTTGAGGTACGGGGCATCCGATGTATTTGTATCGCGCATCGTTAATGTTGGCTTACTTCCCACACTCTACCTCCATTACAACACGCGATAGGCTTGTTCCATCTGGCTCTTTAACGAAGTTTTCCTGACGAATGATCTCCCGATACCCTCCTTGTTCAAGGACCGGAATCAGAGGAGAACTCTCGTAGGTTTCCACACTTAAGCACTCCATATGAAAATAGGTTTTTCCGAGGTGGGTGATATTCTTCACAAGAGAAAACGCCACCCCCTGATCAAAGTAAGTGGGACTCACAGCAAAGTAGACCAATGCATGGTGAATGAGTTTGCGGTAGGGCATAAGGAAGAGTGTTGCAATGCCTACGGGCTCCCCCTTATAAGTCGCTGTCAAGCTCGACTTATACCTTGAAAACCCGATCCAGTTCTTTGTCATTGCCTCAATATCTTGCGTCGATGAAACGGGTAGAAACTTAGCAACCTCTTCTTTAGACACTGTTTCTACTAAAAAAGGGAGATCCTCCATTGCAGAGTAACGGAGATCATATTCCTGCTGGTCTGTAATATCTTTGCTCATCGACTACCCAAACTCTTTGAGATAGGCGTTAATAAACCCATCTAGCTCTCCGTCCATCACACTTTGGATATTCCCTTCCTCATACTTTGTGCGCGTATCTTTGACAAGGGTATAAGGGTGGAAGACATAGTTGCGAATCTGCGATCCCCACGCAATGTCCTTTTTCTCTCCTCCCACTTCCTCGAGCTGCTTTTCCCGCTTTTCCACTTCGCGCTCATAAAGCTTGGCGCGCAGCATTTTTAACGCGGTCTCTTTATTTTGGAGCTGACTTCGCTCTCCTTGGCAACTCACTACAATCCCAGATGGAGCATGTGTGATTCGCACAGCTGAGTCAGTCGTGTTGACATGCTGCCCCCCTGCACCTGAAGCGCGAAATGTATCGATCCGAATATCGTCAGGGGGAATTTCGATTTGGATGTCATCTTCAATTTCTGGAACCACATCGATCGATGCAAAGCTCGTGTGCCTCTTAGCATTACTATCGAATGGGGAAATCCGCACCAAGCGATGCACCCCTTTTTCTGCTTTTGCGTAGCCATAGGCAAAGGGGCCAGAAAAGCGGAAGGTCGCACTTTTAAGACCCGCTACTTCTCCAGGAAGAGAGTCGATCACCTCAACCTGCCACCCCTTCTTCCCTGCCCACTTCTGATACATCCGCGCAAGCATCTGCGCCCAATCGCACGACTCCGTTCCCCCTGCTCCCGCATTGATACTGAGGAAACAGTTTTTTCCATCGAGCTCTCCTGAGAGCATCTTCTTCACTTCGAGATCTTCAAGAGCTCCATCGACAAGGCGTAGCTCTTCAATGAGCTCACTATAGAGCTCGGGATCCCCTGCTTCATCCACTTCTTCAAGCAAACTACTCGCATCATCAAACCGTTTTTTTACAGAGGCATAAGGGACCGTCCAACGCTTCAGAAGATTGCACTCTCCAATAATTTTTTGAGCGTTCTCGTTGTCAGACCAAAAGTCAGCCGACTCCATCTGACTTTCTAAAAAAGAAACTTTCTTTTCCTTCTCAGCAAGGTCAAAGATACCTCCACATATGGATCAGGCGCGCTTCAATTTGTTTTAAACGGGTACGGAGTTCGTCATTCATGATTAAGCCTTAATTCATCTTGCGTCTTTAGTGGGGTATTCATTACAATTTAACAGAATCTTTTAAAAATTGCAAATATCAATGGAGGTCACTCACATGGCAATGGCAACTTTATCTGCTGGATTAAAATGGACGGGAGCGCAAATCTCACAAAGCTTTTGCAGCGTCTACTACTACGGAGAACAAATCGCAAAAAGTCGCGTTGGACAACTCTTTAACGACTACGTATTCACACCTGTAGCAAGCCGCTGGCCCAACTGCCTCAGCTTCAGCTGGAACACAATGTCTAACGCAGGACTTTTTGGATCTGGTGTGATGACTGCAGCAGTTGCAGGGCGCTTCTTTGGTCACCGTCAGCTAACCAATCAAGAAATCCTAGAGAAAATTAAGGCCGCTGCTTCAAGCGCAGAGACCTCTGCTGGCCTAGTTAGTAAATCTGACAAGGACGCAGCTCTCACTCATTTTCAAACGACCCAAAGAGCGAGCGCAGCAGCTATTCACTATTACACTCAATTATCGAATGCAGATATTATTGTTAATAAGCCTTCAAAAGAGGCTTTCGAGATTACTGTCGATACAGAAGTTACTTCAGGAAATAATGAAGATAATAAAATTAAAACCGAAGCTTTTAAAATAGTGAATGAGAGTTTGCAATCTGTGATTCAAGCAAAAAAGGCTTTTGAAGCAAAAAACCAGGGTGCGCCCGATGCTACCCCCTCTGCTGCTGCAGCTCAAGAGTAGCGTTTTAAGAAAAGCAATCTATGCTATTGAATTTGCCGGATCCTTGATCCGGTTTTTTTTACCTTGTGATTTTGATTTTCTGGGAGGAATCGACTTGGTAATTCCAGAAAGGGTGGTCATCGTGAAGAGGCTGTTGATTGAATGCCACTTTCCCCTCTTTTTCTTGGGCAGTCATCAGGATTCCATCGGGAACTTCAATGACCCGACTGTTGTTAAATGTCACATTCTCTGCCACAAAGCGACTGTGGCCATGTAGAACGATTTTCAAGCATCCACTTCTTTTATCTGCATCTTTCCAGAAAAGGTGCTCTTCATCCCAATCGATGCCTGCGTTTTTCACACGGACATTTTTGAGGCTGCACTGCCCAGTACATGAAGAATAAACTCTCTCACTTTCCGAATTGAGGTGTCCCGTGACATTGTCTGCTTCAATGAGCAGACTTCCCTCAATCTCTAAGTTGGAGAGTTCAAGATCAGCAATATCGAGTCTTAGCTCTGCCCCTTGATGGAGTTTTCCCCCTGAGACTTTTTGACCTATGACCTGATACAAGGGACCAAGCGCGGGGTGATACCGAAACAGAAACGGGGTTTCTGGAAGCTGCATCTTGCAGTGGGAAGAGAGAAGCTCTCTCACATTCTCCATATGATCGCTGTAACATGCTTCAGGAGTTTCTCTGAGCTTTGCTTCGGGAGATGCCAACCGTTTCGTTGAAGAGAGTGTTTTCCTGCGCACATTGACTGTTAGGTATGTCGGTAGGTCGGGGCAATTCTTATCGCCATGCGCAACTTCGAAGCTATCTGCTAGGTTTTGCATCGTCGATTCAACGCGGGCAATCTGCTCCGAGCGGTGCTCTTGTCCATTATAATGACTTCCCTCTCTAAAGTTCAAAAGGAGACCCGGGTATGGAGTCGTATGAAGTGTCTTCCTTGCAGCCTCCAAATTTGCAAACAAGATGTTTGTATTCGCAGGATAGGAAGCAAATGTTTCCCCTGTAGCTCCTAAACGCTGAAAGTCACAATATTCGATATTTGTAAGCGTAAAACGACGACATCCATCATGAACACTTTCTCTAATAACATTCATCCCTTCTTGAGCATTTTCAAGACGGGGACACGCGGCAAATCCAAATAGTTTATCTTTCAGGTGCCCCATTCCCAAAAAAGCTAAAAGCCCATCGTCTACTCCAGCCATCGGGTTATTGATTTGACGAACTAATGCTGTGGTTTTTCCGTGCTTTTTCGCCCAATCAAACACACCTGACTGCTCTGCTAAATTCCAGATCATTCCGTGTCCACCAGGCTTAGAGAGAAGCTCTAGAGGTCCTTTGAGACACCATTTTCCCTCTTTGGTAAATGTCGGCACAGGGGGCTGCATAAAAAAGCGAAAGCTATCGGGCTTTCTGCCAAACCAATGGTTTTCCGCGCAAATATCTCGGATATGTTTGTCATTGTTATGTGCAGAAGAGGTCATCATGGCGATGGGCGTTGTCACCTGCTTCCCAAAGAGTTTATAGTGCAAGTATTCGCGCGCTTCAAGGTCATCAACCATCCCTTCAAGAAGGTGTCTGCCTAGAAACACAAGGCGCGCTGCAGGCAACCCCTCCTGGGTGTTTTCATCTTTTAACTGCAAGCGATCAGCAGCCCCTCCAACAGGGTAGAGTTCTATCATCTGATCTTGCTTAACTATACCCTCAATCACAGCGCGATCCCGCTCACTACTTTGCTCTCGAAGATCTATGGGCTTGGGAGGATGCAACTTCACATCTGTTCCTTGTGTCTCTTCACTCAAAAGGCGAAGAACAAGATGCTGATATCCAATGATCCCACCGATTGAGGTGTAAAGGTTTTCTAATTCTATAAGCTGATCGAATAGTTCATGGAGTTTTTCCTCCTTTCCCTTACTGAAACCTGAAAAAAGATGAGCCCCTTGTCCAATGACAAAAGTCGCTTTAACAACATATTGGCAAGCTGTAGAACACTCGGATAAAAGTGATTCTAAAACAGAGGGGAGCTGCTTGACTTCCGCACACTTATCGATGACATCAAGACGCTCAGTCACCGAGCTCGTCTCCGAGAGCTTAGAAAGAAGTTGATCAATTTTTACGAGAGAAATCGCACGATCTTTAGGGGGAGCTGTTTCGATGTTCATAATGAATAAATTGCCATTTTTCTCTCCTAAAATGCAAGAATTTCCCCTCCCGAATTCTTTTTTTTTGACTATTAATCCCCAGGAAGGATACAAGTGATGACCAGAAAAGAACATTTTTCCATTCTTATTGCACTAAGAATAATTACATGAAAGGAGAACCAAATGGTTAAAGCACAATCAAAATTCATGCAACCGATGAAAGTCAGCTCTGAACTCGCTGAAGTTGTAGGAAAAGGACCTATGCCCAGAACAGAAGTGACAAAAAAACTTTGGGCTTACATCAAAAAACACAAAAGACAAAATCCAGAGAACAAAAGAAATATTATCCCAGACGACAAACTCACAAAAGTGTTTGGAAGTAAAAAAGAAATCAACATGTTTGACATGACAAAAAAAGTAAATAAGCACCTTTCTGCTTAAAACCCCTTACTCATTCTTTTCGCGCTGCGCATCTTCTAGATCGCAGCGCGTTTTTTTAAATAATTTTATCCCAACAAAATACTTCTAAGCGAGATACCCGATGTGGTATCATCTAGGAATGAAACCCTTCATTTCACTTATTTTTCTTTCGGGCGGACGTGGTCGGCGCACGGGGCTAAGCACTCCAAAACAGTACTTACCACTCGATGGCAAACCCATTGCGAGGCATAGCTTCGAGCTCTTTCTCACCCTTCCAGCGATTCAAGAAGTCGTGGTCGTCTGCGAAGAGGAGTATACACCCCTATTTCCCGAAGCTAATGCCTTTGCACTTCCCGGAGATTCAAGACAAGCCTCCACAAAACAAGGGTTGAAAGAAGTGTCTCCGAATACAGAATTTGTGCTGATTCACGATGCAGCGCGCCCCTTTATTCAAAAAGAAGAGGTGGAGTCCTTAATCCAAGAAGGCATGTCCGTTGGAGCCGCTACTCTCGGTGTCCCTTTGAAACATAGTCTAAAGCGGGTGAATCAAAACCTTTTCGTTGAAGAAAGTGTCGATAGAGAGTGTTTTTTTGAAATTCAAACGCCCCAACTCCTCAAAAGAGACATTTTGCAACAGGGGCTTGCAAATGCGGAAAAAAAGGGAATCTCTGTGACTGACGATGTCTCTCTTGTTGAGCTCATTGGTCATCCAGTAAAAGTTGTCATCGGCTCGTTTAAAAACATTAAAATCACCACACGCGAGGACTTAGAGCATTTTTGCAGTAAGGAGGTCTTCGAAAATGGCCAAGTATAAGATGACCCTCAGCTATGATGGAACCGACTTTGGCGGGTGGCAAATTCAACCCAAAAGAGCGACCATTCAAGAAACGCTGCAACAGGCCTTTCATACCCTTCTAAAAAAACAGGTCTTTGTCACAGGGTCAGGGCGCACCGATGCGGGGGTGCATGCGAGTGGGCAAGTCGCCCACTTCTCAATAGAAGAGGCACTAGAGCCCAACTTTTTAATTGCTGCGCTTAACGGCAACCTTCCCCATGCCATTCGCATCAAATCGATCGAAAAGGCCCCAGAAACATTCCACGCCCGCTATAGCGCTAAGAAAAAAATTTACCATTACCACCTTCACCTCGATCCTGTCTCCTGCCCCTTCAGACGCCGCTTTACCCATCATGTGCGCTATCCGTTCAATCAGGCACTACTGGAAGAGGCATTGCCCCTTTTTTGCGGCACTCATGACTTCACAGCCTTTGCCAACGAAGCAAATACAGGTGCTGCAGCAAATGACCCAGTCAAAACCCTCTACTCGATTGAGGCAATCTCCCAAGAAGGGGGTCTCCGCCTTGAATTTGAAGGGAGTGGCTTTCTCTATAAGATGGTGAGAAATATCGTCGGCACACTCTTAGAAGTCGCACGTGAAAAAATTTCTTTAGATGCTATCCCTGAGCTATTTGCCAAGAGAGACCGCCGCCTAACTCCACCTCCTGCCCCCGCTCAAGGGCTTTTTTTAATGCAAGTCGACTACCCCGAATAATCGACATCAGAGTATAATCTCCTTTATGGTATTTGGAATTACTTTTGAAAGTGTTAAAAATTTAGCTTTAAACGCGATCTCTCCACCTGCAGGAGAGAAAGTGACGCTCGTGCATAAAGATGAACTGTCTACCCTCATCCCCTCTAATCAAGGAGAAGTCGACTTTTTCAACTCCATCCTTCAAGGGATCTTTTACTGCATCCCCCCCCTGGCAAAGCTAGCGACCCATTTTTGGAAAAAAGGGTATCATGTTCCAGGCACCACAGAGGGGCTAGTCCCCCGGAGTTACACAGGCCAAACTCACCCCACCTTTAGCCCCGAGCTCTTTGAACTTCCCCCAAGCTTCACCCAAAAGATGCAAGATGAGTGCCAAGACACCCTCTACGGGGGATTTGAGGCCCAGCTCAAGTCCTTCCAACAGACAGCAACACCCTGCCCAATAGCTCTTGATAGCTTGCTCTCTTTCAAGATCCCCCCAGGTCTAAAGTTCAAACAAAAAGAATGCGAACAAGCTCTAGGAGAAGTTGCAGCACATATGCTGGAGAAAATGAAGACAACTATCTTTGACCTTCCAAAGAATTATCAAGTCAATATTATCTCAGCAATCCCCATGCAAAAGATCCATATCAAGAGTAGCATTGACCCTAATATGGCCAGTTTTTTCTACTCTGAGCTCTCAATAGCAGACTTAAAGTGTAAATCGCTATCCTTTGATTACAGTGGAACTCAACCCCTTGAGCAAATGGCCCTAAATGATCCAGAGACTCTAGAAACACTGAAAAGAAAATATGGCGTCCAGAAAGGGCCGATGATTTTGCCGCACTTGAAGGCATTTTATTCAGAACACCTCATCAACATCATTCTTAAAAAATTCAAAGTGGATCTGTGACACAAGTAGGAAATGACTTCCCTTCAATCCCTTGCCTCAGTAAAATAATCCCTTATCTTAACGAGCCGATGTGGTGGAATTGGTAGACACGACAGACTCAAAATCTGTTCTTATTTTTAAGGTGCTGGTTCGAGTCCAGTCATCGGCAAACCAACTATGGATGATCCTTAATGAATTGGATTCTCGATTACTCCCCTATTTTTTTTGATTTTGATGGGCTCCTTGTCGATACGGAGTCGATGCATTACGAAGCCTACTGCCACATGCTCTCTGCAAGAGGATGTGATGTAACATGGGACTTTAAAACCTTTATCTCGATTGCTCACCGAAGCTCTACAGGTCTCAGGCGATACATTTATGATACCTTCCCTAATCTGACCGAAATCAAATGGGAAACTCTCTACGATGAGAAGAAACAGTGCTACATGGAACTGCTTCGTGGTGGCAACTTTGAAATGATGCCTGGTGCAAGTGAAGTTCTGAGCCTCGTTCAATCTGCCAATATTCCCCATGCGGTTGCGACAAACTCTCCCCTCGAACAAGTCTCTCTTATTAAAGAACACCTCCCAGTTTTGAATGGCATCCCCCATTGGATCACACGTGAAGACTATCAAAATCCCAAGCCCGAACCAGATGCTTACCTCAAGGCAATTGAAGTCTTAGGCAAAGGGGAGAATATGATAGGATTCGAAGATACCCTGCGCGGTGTGGAAGCGCTTAAAGGAGCGGGGATCACTCCCGTTCTAGTCGCAGAGTCCGACCACCCTCAGATGGAAAGTATCGAAGAGAACTCCCTTCTCTACTTCCCCTCCTTCAAAGCGATCTTAGCGGCTCTCGTATAATTTAAGCTTATTGCGTAAAGTACGCACACTGATCCCGAGCTCATCCGCCGCTCGTGTCCGATTATTTTGATGTCGCTTGAGCGCCTCTAAAATTAGAATCTTTTCACACTCCTTGAGCGTCATCCCACTTGAGATACCCTTCGCCTGACTTTTTTGATGCACATCAAAAAAGAGATGCCGCTCTTCAACCACATCTCCATAGTCAAGCGCAACGCTATGTTCTATCACATTCCTAAGCTCACGAATATTCCCAGGCCAAGGATAGGCACAAAGAGCCGACTGTGCCTCAGGAGACAACGTTTTCAAGGGAATTTGGTTTTGATCACAAACCTTTTTTAGGAACAGCTCTGCAAGCGGAAGGATATCTTCTACCCTCTCTCTCAGTGGTGGAAGGTAAATCGGAATCACATTTAACCGATAATACAAATCTTCTCTGAATTTTTTCTCATCGATCACTTCTCTCATATTTTGATTTGAAGTCGAGATCAATCGCACATTGATGTGAATCTGCTCTGTTCCTCCAACCCTTTCAAACTCTTGTTCCTGAATGACCCGCAAGAGCTTTGCTTGCAGCGCAACGGGAATTTCAGAAATCTCATCTAAAAGCAAGGTGCCGTGATCTGCACGCTCAAAACGGCCGATCCGCTTTGAATGTGCTCCCGTAAACGCCCCTTTCTCATGGCCAAAGAACTCCGACTCAATCAAAGTATCGGGAAGCGCCGCGCAATTGACTTTCACAAAAGGTGCCTTTGTCCGTTTTGATTCCGCGTGGATGAGCCCCGCAATCACCTCTTTTCCTGTCCCTGACTCCCCCACAATAAAAACATTAGAGTGGCTCTTCGCAATTTTTTTTGCCCTTTCGATTACCTGCTTCATTGCAGGGCTCTCTGCAATCACCTCTGCTTTTGTCTTTCCAATGGCAAATTCCTTTAACAGCTGGATAAGCGATTGGGGGTGAATGGGCTTTGAAAGGACTCCCGTCACTTTTTTGTGCCCCTCTTCCTCCGAACCTCGCAGCTGAATCAAAGGAACTCCCAACGGTCGGCGCTTGAGCCGATCTAAGGCTTTAATCCCCTCGAAGTCACTGAAAATCATGTCAAAAGGGCGCTTCATGAGCACTTCGACAGCACGCACTCCATCCTCAACAGCAAAAAGCTGGACCGACTCTTTCTTCAAGAGCTGAAGCATGAGCTCCCGACTCGAAAGCTCCCGATCGATAATAAGAATCCGTTTCATGACTTCCCCCTTTTTGGGGCAGTACTCTTAAAATTAACCCATTGATCTTCAGGAAACTATTTAAGATCTTTAAGCATTTTTTTCCTCATAAATAGCACTTTGGCTATTCATTTCGTCAAAAACTACTCAAATCTCATTAAATTTTCACTGAATCTCAACGACTTAATTTTAAGAGCACAGCCCCTTCTTTTAAGCTAAACACTCAACAACTAAGCCATGATCGTTAGAACGACCTAATTATTGAGAGTACAGCCTATAATTTAGGCAATATAATGCCCCCGCTTTTTTTGCAATCTTCCCTAGAATAAAAAAGCGCGTGGCAATACCCTATATCTCGATGGATAAGTACATTACTATTTTTCTATTTTTATTCCTCGCAAGCTGCTCTGGTCTTGAGGAATCGGCACAAAAAAAAGTGCGGGAGCAAAATAAAATCACCCGCGCGATTCTGAGAGAATCTGACGAACGCACCCTCGTGATTGCACCGCCTATCCTAAAACCTCGAGAACCCTACCCTTGGGAGAACCGTTGGGTCGGCGGCCATCGGCGCATTACTAAAGAACACTTCCGCTGTCACGGCAAACTTCTCAATCCCCCTATCCAAATTCAGACATCGGATCACCGCATTGTCTACCACCAGGATTGCGGAGGAATCGATGGGCACAGCCTCCCCATTAAAGAAAATCGGGAGTTCATTTACCCCATACTCGTCGAGCTCCTCAATACCATTCAGGGAGCCACTGGAAAACAAGTCGTCATCACTTGTGGCCATCGCTGCCCCATCCACAACACCTATGCTGATTCCTCTAAAGCTGCAGGAGCCTCGAAACATCAAGTGGGCGCTGAAGTTGACTTCTATGTTGAAGGGATGGAGCAGGCTCCCCATGCAATCATCGATATCCTCATCAAACACTACCGAGAAAATGAAACCGACCCCGCCTATAGAGAATTCCACGCGACGGCAAAAGGATGGGCCAACCGGGAGATAGAAATCCGACACCATCACGCCCACGAAGACAGAGATGGAGATAACCAGCACCCCTATCCCTACATCACGATTGAGCTCAAGTACGACCGCACCAAAAAACGGCCTGTCCACTACTCATGGCATGAAGCCCACAATTCTACCTACAAGTATTAAGGGTACTGAACTGCAAAGTAATTAACGCGTACGATGACACCTGCATAGGCCAAGAAAAAGAGCACCACAATGAGTGTGCGCCACCACTGAACTTTCTTATGGGCGACATGATACTTGCGGCGCTGATCCCAAGAGGTGATCCCATTTTTTGTGAGCTTATACCCAGCAACGGTCATTGTGATCAGAGAAATAATTGGAATCCCCGCACCCATCCCGAGCCACCACACAGAGAGGCTTCGGCTCAGCCCTTCAGAATAAGAGAGCCGCTTTTTCCCATTCGATAAAACTTCTGTTCTTAAAATCCACTTTCCTGGAGTCTTTCCCCAAACAGCAAGCAAGAAAGCTTCAATAAAGGTCCACAGGAAGAGCATCAGCGCTCCAAAAAAGGGTTGAACTGGTGCTGTCGACACCTTGCATACCCCGATCAAGTAACTCACCACTATGAAAAACAGAGAGTAGTCGATCATCCGCGCCCAAAAGCGCACCCAAGGCCTGGGCTCTGGTGGCACAACCACTTTTTTTCGCACCCCTTTCTTCCTAGGAGTACCCTTCTTTTTGGGAGCAACTTTGCTTGGCGCCTTCTTCACTGGAGCGCTCTTTTTAGACTCTTCCATGTTCTACCTCATCTAATTTTCTTCATAGAGGGTCCCAAATTAACTTTCACTAGAAAAATGATGTAGCAATTTATATCTTTAGAGGCGGCTCCGCGCCCCTTACCATCGATAGGAGTTCTGAAAAACCCTTGTGAGTTTATGAAAGCGAGCAAGCCTGACTCGCATCGCGGCGGGATCACGATTTTCATGGCTCTCCATACCAGACCGAATCCACTCCATTTTCAAATCTCTAAAAGCACTAGTCTTTGCTTGCAAAACCACGCGTTTTGCCTCAGGATTATCAAGGTTGATGTAGTTCTTCATCTCAGCCAACACTTGAATAGGCCATGGATTGAATTTGACTTTCCCTACTCCTGGAACGTTGACTGATCCTCTTTCAAACGCATATTTCGCAAGTAGATCCTCCCAAAACCCTACATCTAGGGGATTTTTTTTTCCCGAAAATTGAATTATTTGCTTCAAATTCAATGGAGGAAGCTGAGAGGCAATACGATCCATATTAAACTCGAAGAACTCAATCACCTTCCTGTTAAAATCATTCAATTGCTCACGAGTAACGCCCAGGACTGTTTTCGCATCTGCGGAAAAATTCCCTTCCTGATCTACGCACATGTTTGCAACTTCACTATCACGAAAAAATCTAAAATCGACAATCTCTTCAAAGTTCCTTCGAGAACCTGAGGGCACTCCAAATTTTTCCATGATACCGTCGTAGACTACACGCTCTGAGCTAGGAATCACTCCTTTTGAGATCCACTTCTTAACGAGCGCATCAACGTAAACCAGTGTATTGTTCATACGCACAAAAGAGTGGATATTATTTTTTTCTATGACTCTTCCTGAAATGGGGCAGTGATATTGACCATCAATTCTTTCATTATCCAGCGGCTGTTTCTCTTTTGAAAAGCGCATTTGATCCATGCACCTTGACCCGAGTGGAACCGATTTTGCCACTAATAGGCTGAGGAAAATAGGCCCAGAAAACAGAAGTAAAGACTTTACAATTCCTGTAACGCGGGACGCAGCCTGCAAGCTTTCAGGACTCAAGGCTTTCCCTAAAAATAAGCTGCTAACCGAAACTTTTACAGGGTAGATACCATACCGATACATGATCTTCTGAACAGTACAATAACCTAATCTCAGGTTGGGAAAAATCGGGATGCTACCTGAGGATGAGGCCTGTTTAAAGATTGACTGCGCCTCCTGGATATTCATAAAAAATAGAGTTGCCACGCGGTAACAGGCATAACTGAGTGCTGCTGCTACTCCAAGCCAAATCACCGTCTCTTGATACTTGACATGGAAGAGATCTGGCTGAGGGTGCTTCTCCCAAACAATCCTCTCTTCAAGAAAAGGGTTGTCCTTAAAAAACTCATAGTTCTCCATCTTCGCTTGAGCTTCATACTTCTCGATATCCCCTCTAGGGACATCTGAAATCACAAAAGGGCTACTATTTTCTTTAAAATGACGAAATGCTGCTGAAACACTAGGAATATTCATAGTCTCTCCATTCTTTGGAGGCGATTTTAAAGAAGTTCCCGATAAATATCACCCAAATTTGGCGTAAAAACTTTCTTCTAACAGTTTCAAATAGTATGTTGCCAACGAGCGCAAGGAGGACCATTTTTCCTTTAGAAAGAGATACTTGAGTTTATTTTTCTTCTCTTCTGAAATAGTGTAGTGAATCGGACGATATTTCTTGCTGAGTGCAAAATCAAGCGCATCACACTGCTCACGCAAGCAGCACTTGTAAGCTTCGAGACTCTCGAGCTCCATTTGGAAGAGGATCATTTTTCCCGTTTCGGGGTTGGAAGGGATGTTTTTAATGCGCTCCAGCTCATCCTGTGCCTCTTTGATGAACTGCGCTGCCTGATCGAAACTATCTTTAAGCTCATCCAATGCCCCTGTAACATCTTCACTTTTGACATTGAGACTCACCTTTGCAATGGCATCAAGTAGTCTATCTCGCAATCCTTCTCTTTTTTCCATTGAGATTTCATCGAGTCGGCAGTTTCTGATTCCTGGAAAGCCAATCCCTCCAGAGGTAGCATTGAGAAAGGTCGTGTTGGGGTAGGCCTTTGCGTACTTTCCAATCGACTCCGATTCCATGATCCACTTCACCTGTGTTTCCACCGGCTTTCCATAGATATCGGGGCGTATCAGGCACTGCTCGGAAATCGCTGAAGTGGACACAGTGCCCTCATTTTCGGTGACACCCTCAGCATACGCTTTCTGATCGGTAAAGGCGAGGTCAATTCCTACCAGAATAATGGGGTTGCAGCCCAAGGTTACAGCATACTGAATCGCTGCAGTGGTCACAGAAAGCGCTTCTAAATCAAACCCTTCCTCTTGAGGAATCACTGGAATGTTGAGCTTTTCTTCCATCCAACGCTCGCCGCTTCCCCCTGTTCCCGACTGAAGATAGCCGAGCGGTCCTGTTCGCATCTCAAATACTTCCGGGAAAAGGCGTGTGTTATAGATCAATGGAATATCCCCAGAAGAGGTGTTTTGAAAGCGCTCGTACTCCTCGGGGTTAGGATCCATTGCCATTTCTAAGTGTGGGCGGAGCTTGGCTCGGCTCAGCGCCGTGACTGCCGATCCTCCCGCAATGATGAGCGCGCGATCTTCAAGCTTTCGCAGCTCCTCAATCTCTCTGTTTAACGAAGGACCCGCCCCGCAAATGACAGCAGGCACTCCTTGAAATTGACCTTTCAGTTGGTTCGCAAAAAAGGAGCGGGGAAACTGGTGAAAGTTCGCCACCAAGTTCTTAAAAATCTGGTGGTAGTGAGTACTTTCAATAAAAAGTGCGTGCTGTACGGTGGTGAGGCGCAGAAGTTCTAGGCGCATCTGATCAAACTGCCCCCCCATACGGCTATCTGTCGCTAAAACCTCAACTTTTTCTATCGGATATTCCGCAGCACACTCCGCTAAAAAATCACTCTGCCGGTCAGGTTCAGGATTGAAACGAATTTCGATGCGGGGATGGGAGAGCACTTCATTGGCAGAGTCTTGTAAAAGAAACGCGCGTAGGGCTCCGATATCATCCTCTAAAAATACGAGATCCCGATTTGCTTTTCCATTGAGCCATTGACTGAGCAGAGAATCATACTCACCTAAACCGTAAACATAGATCAGGTCAAACTCTTCAAGGTCGTTTAAGCTTGGAAGAGTGATTTTTCCAGTCTCCTTGCTTTTCCCCTCCATCAAACGGAGCATAAAGGCTAGGTTGGGGTAGCGCCCCTCTAAAAGCTCTTCGGTTTGTTCATCCATGAAATACCTCATCTCTAAAAGTTGCCACCACCTTTTTCAAGAAGAGCAGTTTCTGGATTTTTTCATCTGATTCCCGCTGATTCATTAACGGATATTTCCAAACCTCCCATAAGGGTTCAAGCAGCTCTTGATAGAAGGGCTCCTCTTCCAAAGCGACCCAATCGAGTAACGAGTCTGTGCCTTTATCCAGAATTTTCTCGACAACCTCGCCACACTTCTCTGCGCTTTTTCGAATCGTCTGTAACACAGCTTTAACTGGATAATCGGATAGCACATCACCGTTCTCGATTTCATGCAGTATCTTCGCATTATGGGGATGGGAAAGCTCTATTTCTTTTAGCGGACTATTCGGAATTCCTTCAAACGTTAAGCCCCCTTCAGTCGCATTGATAAACCGCCGCTTGGGATCAGAATAGGCGAGTTCTTCTAACCACTTTTTACCCATGATAAAATCGGAGCGAGAGAAGACCTCATGACCCTCGCGATCGACACATGAGATGCTATCTTCTCTCTCCTGGTGCATCGGATCCCGTTGAGGCTGCACGTCTTTTGCGTAACTCTGTTGATCATTGCTACACCCATCCATCCCCACAAAAATAATAGGATCACAGCCGAGCGTATAAGCAATATGGGTGGCAAAAGTCGCGACATTCCATCCAGGATGAAACCGAGGTAACTCAAGGCCCATTTCATCTAAACACCAGTCAAGTATAGGAAATCCTTCTGCTTTTCCAAAGAGAAGCTTCTCACCTTTTATATTGTGTGCGCATTTAGAGCTCAGTTGGAGCTGATAAAGAATGGGGAAAGAGGCGTCAGTTTCCTCCAAAAATTGACTAAGCGGTGTTTCAGGATCGATGAGCACTCCAAAGTGGGGCTCAACTCCCCCCTTTACAAGGGGCACTAGCGCAGAGCCGGCTCCAAAAATGAGCGCATTCTGATGCAAGTGTTTAAGAGTTTCAAGCTGCTTATCTAATGAAGGTCCTGCACCACAAATGATCGCAGGAACGCCTTGAAACTTCTCTTCAAGCTGATCACCCCTTTTCACTCCTTTAAGCCGCTCTAAATTTGCAAACGCATTCTTTAAAAATGAAACTCCAAAGTCCCGAAATAAGCCTATAGTGAGCTCCACACCTTGCTGCAAATCTTCTAATTGGCGTCGGATTGCCTCCACTTCAGCTTGCTTTTTTTGGGGTGCATGCAAGAATACTGAACGTTTCCCAAAAGACTCCCAAACATGCGTTTTAAGCTCTTCCTGCATGGTGAGTCCTAAAACACAAACGTGAATTTGAGGATCATCTTGAGTAGGTGTCTCATCATCTAAAATGATGAGCTTGTGCATCGGATTCACTTTGAGCCAAGGCTTTAGTGCATCATAAGCAGCGTCTTCCCAACCATAGAGATAAACGACGTCAGTCTCTTTTAAGAAAGAAGTATCCCATTGCATGTTAAAGCCTCAAAGGGGGGAATCGTATCTAAATAGTGTGTATCACCTGTACTTGCCTCAAGCCAGCAAAAAATGGTTTCTTTGTGATTCGTAAGACAGGTGTAAGGTGCCTGGATAAATGCATTATACCCGAAAAGCTGCGCGAACATTTTCTTTTCAATCTTTGTGGCCTTACACTCGATGAGTAGAAGTGGTGATAAAGACCCCTGAGCGAAGCACACCACATCGATGCGCCTGTTAGGAAGGTCCATTTTTTGGTCGCGTAGAGTGGGAAATTCGGACAGCTTCTTTTCAACTGCAATGAGGTGTTTGGGATAACCCAGATGATCCACCATAAATGCAAGCAGCTTTTGCCTAACGATTTCTTCTGGAGATGCTTCAACCCAGGTCTCCCGAATCGAGTCATAGATGCGCTGACTCATACTCTATGGAGACATCACTCCGTAGCTTCTATCATCCCTGCGGTAAATCACTTTTATAGACTGCTCTTCTTCTGAACGGTATACAAGAAAGTGATCACCAGAAAGTTCCATTTTCATCACGGCTTCTTCGAGAGTCAGTGTTTTGAGTGGATGCTTTTTCTCTTTGACCACTTTAGGTAGTGTGTAGTCACTTTCCAACGTGCTGTTATTTGCATCGATGATTTCTTGTGTGAGCTCTTCCGCTTCATGCTGCGCTGACTCAAGAATACTGACTTGCATATCCGTCACTGATACACCCTTAGCATGGTGATCTTGAATGCGACTTTTCCACTTGCGCAGCTTCGCTCCAAGCTTTTCAAAGGCCTTGTCAATTGCCGAATACATATTTTCAGTCGTTGCGCCTACCTTTACTTTGAAGTGAGAAAAATGGAGAGCAACATCAACACTATGATTGAGCTTTTCCACATCGAGTCGAACAATAATGTCAATAATGTGCCCAGATATTTTTTCGATTTTTGCAATCTTTTCTTCGATATAATCTCGAATTGGTTTTGTCACTTCAATGTGTTTACCGGTAACGGAAAGGGTAAACTCTTGATTTGCGTTCGGCTGGCTCATCTCTATCTCCACAGCTATCTTAAATGAAGTGCTATACTAAAACAAAAAGTGTTATAGTTGAAGAAAAATTGGTGAGCTTGAGCTCTAGATGTGGGACTTTTTACATCAACTCCTAAAAAAGCGACATCGCGCATGCTATCTCAAAGCGCTATCCCTTCTTCATACGATTGAAGTCAACACGGTTGTAGAGATCGGTGTGTTTCGCGGGAAAAATGCTGCCATGTTAAGAGAGGTTTTTCCCACAGCACACCTCTACCTTATCGATCCTTGGAAACCAGATGTACGCTATATTGAAACAGGCAATGCTGTATCCAAAGAGCAAAAAACCTACGATGATGCGCTTTGCGAGGTCCAAGAACGTTTTAAAAAAGACGGAAATGTTACGATCATTCAGAAACCCTCCGTAGACGCAGCGATGGAAGTTCCGGATCACTTAGATCTTGTTTTCATCGATGCCAACCACGACTATGAACACGTCAAGCAGAACATCGAAACTTGGGAAAGAAAAGTGCGTGCTGGAGGGATTCTCTCTGGACACAATTATGGGCATCCCCGCATGACAGGTGTCTCGAAAGCAGTCGAGGAAAAGTTTGGAACAGAGTTTATCAGAGGGCAAGACCAAGTATGGGCAAAAATCATAGGAGCAAATAGAGATTTCTAACGATTTTGCAGGAATTTTCGAGAAAAAATGGAAGGTTTGGAAATCTGCATATGCTGAAGTATAGGAGATTTTCAAACGTTTCATTTTTTCCGAAAAAGACGCAAAATCTCATGAAAAGCGCACCGAAGAGGACTCGAACCTCTAACCACCTGATCCGAAGTCAGGTACTCTATCCAATTGAGCTATCGGTGCAAAATGAAAGATGAACTATATCATAAGCCAAGAATAATTTCTATGATCGAAGAGCAAAGTGAAGGCATCGTTTTAAAAAGCACCGACTTCAAAGAGTCGAGTCGTATTGTCACGCTCTTTACAAAGCGCTATGGAATCGTCAACCTCATTGTGAAGCGGATTTCAAAAAAAAAACCAACGCTCATTAACCTCTCCTCACCGCTTTGCCGTGCAGATTACGTCTATCTCAAGGGGCGCTCGACTCTCTACACATTTAGTGACGGGACGATTCTCGACCTTCATATGCCCCTAAGAAGTTCCTATAAACACTTGCAGGTTGCTGGAGAACTCTTACGCACAATTCTCACAACTCAAGAAGGGAGCAAGCCAACCCCAGTTCTCTATGACCTCTTATGCGCCTACTTAAAACATTTACCCTCATTCCCCGATCCAGAAATCATAGGAATCAGTTTCCAACTAAAGCTCCTCAGACACGACGGCATCTTAATGATTGATAAGGTGTGCAACCACTGCCAAGAGTGCACCGCATCCTCTCTCTATTACGGAGAAAGCCTGTGCAGAAGCTGCGCACCTAATGGCAGCCTCCATTTTTCAGAGGAGGAGTGGGACCTTCTTAGGGTCTTATTTGCCGCCCGCAATTTTGAGACTCTGAAAGAGCTCGATTTAAAAACCCTTGCTCAGAGCAAACTCCATTTGCTATTAGAATCTCTAGGGAACGTAAGGGTACATCATGGTCAAACTCAAAAATCCTGAGCTTCTTAAAACGGATAGCTACATCAACGGAAAATGGATCAAAGGAAGTGAACATTTCGATGTGATCAATCCTTTTGATCAATCTGTCATCACTACAGTATCTGGCATCAACAAATCCCTGGCACAAGAAGCTGTTGAATCCGCTCACAAAGCTTTTGCATCTTGGAAAGCATTAAGAGCTGAAGAAAGAGGTTCCTACCTCAAACGCTGGTCAAAGCTTATTGAGCAAAATCAAGAGGATCTCGCCCTAATCTTAACGCTTGAAGTGGGAAAACCTCTCGAGCAAGCCCACCATGAGTTTATGGGATGCACCGGCATTTTACGCTGGGCAGCAGAAGAAGCTTGCCGTTTGACAGGATACACTCCGTCTT
Source organism: Simkaniaceae bacterium (assembly GCA_030149435.1). Classification (GTDB taxonomy): domain Bacteria; phylum Chlamydiota; class Chlamydiia; order Chlamydiales; family Simkaniaceae; genus JASBRR01. Next base: position 40,481 of record JASBRR010000029.1, on the reverse strand, counting down.
CTCCAGACCCCAGTCGCCGCTTCCTTGCGATCAAACAACCGGTTGGTGTCATTGCAGCAATTACTCCTTGGAACTTCCCTTCAGTCCTACCACTCAAAAAATGTGCTCCTGCACTCGCAGTCGGATGCACAGCTGTCCTTAAACCTGCGGAAGACACCCCCCTTTCTGCTCTTGCTCTTGCCCACTTGGCACATGAAGCCGGCATTCCACCAGGTGTATTTAACGTCTTGACCTGCTCCTCTCCAGATGAAGTGGGAAAAGAGATCATCACTCACCCGCTTGTTAGAAAAGTTTCCTTTACAGGGTCGACAGAGGTAGGGAAAAAAATTATTCAGCAATCGGGCAGTGGCGTCAAAAATCTCACAATGGAGCTTGGAGGAAATTGCCCTGCAATTATTGCAAAGGATGCAAACATCGAGCGCGCAGCTGAGCAAACCTTTTGGTTTAAAATGTATAACGCAGGTCAGTGCTGCAACAACATCAATCGCTTCCTGATTCACACCGATGTCTATGACACCTTTGTCGAAAAATTTGAGTCGATGATGAAAGAGCATATCCGCCTTGGCCCAGGAACAGAAGAAAGCTCTTCGATGGGTCCCCTAATAAACACTCAAGGGATGGAGAAAGTAGAGTCACATGTGAAAGATGCTCTTGCTAAAGGTGCAATAGCTCGTGTTGGTGGTAAAAAGTCAGATCAAGGCGCTCTTTTCTTTGAGCCTACCTTACTTGTCAATGTGAAACCCAACATGCAACTCTACCATGAGGAAACATTTGGTCCCGTTGTCGCCTGCTACCGCTTCGGTGAAGATGAAGAGGCCATTGCAATGGCAAACGATACCCATTACGGACTCGCTTCTTATCTCTTTACCGAGAGCATGAGTAAAAGCTGGAAGATTGCCGAAGCACTGGAGGCAGGATCAATTGGAGTGAACACATGTGATGTTGTTAATGAATCTCTCCCATTCGGTGGCTGGAAAGAGTCGGGCATTGGACGTGAAGGGGGTGCAATCGGTGGATTGGATAGCTTTCTTGAATCTAAAACAGTAGTTATGGGAGGTCTTTAAATGTTGCGAAAGGGGGGACTCGAACCCCCAAGAGATTTTACTCTCACTACCACCTCAAGGTAGCGTGTCTACCAGTTCCACCACTTCCGCAAAATGTGGCTAAAGAGATATCATAGTGATCAACTGAAAACTGAGCAAGGAATTTCAATTTTGAAATACCTCTTCATAGGACTAATCTATCTCTATCGGTACACAATCCGCCCTCTGATTGGGGCAAACTGTCGCTTTTACCCCTCATGTTCTGAGTATGGGCTCAAGGCCTACAAAAGACATGGCGCCCTAAAAGGGACATACCTCACAGTCAAGCGGCTCCTTAAATGCCACCCCTGGCATCCTGGAGGAGTTGACGAGGTTCCAAAGCGGTAATTCAATTAATAAATACTAATAACAATTTAACAATAAATGAGTTATGATTTCTTCTTTATTAAGAAAGAGAAGTGGTTATGGCTACAATTACAGATAACTCCATGCTTTGGAGACCCAGACTAGCGACAAACAGCCCTCACCCCCATTTTGCACCCCCTCAGAATGCTGCTCTTTGCAAATGCCGAGAGATGATTTTAGTGAAAGAGGGTAATCTGGATAGTGCCAAAGATGCGGTGATAAGCCCTCATTTCCACCACCATGACCCCTTACAGGTCTCAGCATTGATGAGAGAAATCGAAAGGCGCATACCAAGGCAAAAAGAGGCTTTATTGACTCATGTTTCCTATAGGGCTATTGCAATTCTCGAACAGAACAGGCTCAGGTGGGATGACCTCGCTTTCTTTGATGTCACGATCACATCAGATACTAAGGCTGAGTTCCCTGTGACCTTCACCATTGATAACTACATTACGATACGCCCCCTTAGACCTCCTGTACACTTGGTTCCCTCCTACCAATCCTTTGAATCCCAGGAAGATATCAGCAAAAGCGCCCAGGCACTGATAGCTAAGCACAGTAACTAAGCTTAAGTCGCTGATAACAAACAAGTCACGAATTAATATAATTAAATAATTATTTATGTTAAAATAATTATATTAATAGGTGGTTTATGACTTCTTTTATTAGCGTTTTAAAGAGTTTTTTATTTAACCCGCAAAATCTAAGCTTAACGGAGTTCGGAGTAGGCTCTCTTGTGGCACTCGTCGCAAATAAAGCCTTACCCTCTCTTGCTGAATGGCTTGGAGAAAGGTATTGTGGGAATCAGTCCCCTTCAGACAAGCCTTATATGCCACAGACCGTTCGAGAAATGGGTCACGCATGTGGAGCCCCTGTTCGATGGGTGTGTGACAAAGTCACGAGACTCGTCGTAGCGAGTAAAATTTTTGGAGATATGGGCGAAATGGAAGTGGGCACAAAGTATGTCTGCCCTATCGTGGAAGAGATTCTCTATAGAGCTCCTGGAGTCGTACTCAGCAACATCGCCGCAAGTCATTTGGAGGAAAAATCTAGTACTCTAAAAGTCGCTCAGCTTGCGATTATGGTCTTTTCTTCAACACTCTTTACCTATGGACACTCGCCTCAACCTCAGCCAGGACAAGGGGCCTCTTTGTTCACTTCAGGGATGATATCTCATGTCATTGCAGACCAACTAGGGCTACTGCCCGCAATGGTTGATCACTGTGCGCAAAACCGATTAACTTGGAAAGGTTACTAAGCTAGATTAAACTGCTTCAAAACACCTTGAATTGCTGAATAAATCCTATCGTTTAAAGGAACTTGCTCACATTTGGCTTTAAGTTCGTCAGAGGTAGGTTTTCGATTTATCACGACACTTGCATAGTACAAACGCCCTTTGAGCTTGTCGTATAACGCATCAAAAAGTGCACTTTGCTGAGAGTTGGTAAAGTCAACTGGGACATCACCGATCATTTTTCGAAAGACCTTTGCAAAATCTGCATCACTAAAGTCGCGATCAGCAAACATTCCAAGAGATCCCAAAGCGCTATTAAACTTTTTTTCAAACTGAAGATTCGTTGGAGTAGGATGTGATGTGAAAGTCCCAACTTTTGAAAAACAAACTTGACTCATCGTATTGCCTCTTCATTCAATTTGAAAAGGGATTATATCACGTCTTTAGATAGCAGTCCAAGCTATTTATTGAGTGGGGATCAAGAGTTCTTTACCGGGGGTCAAAACATCGGAGTCAATTTTATTAAGCCTCTTAATATCAACGATGGGAACCTTAAAGCGGCGCGAAATCTTCCAGAGTGAATCCCCTTCCTGAATGAGATAGGTTTGGTAAGCTCCCCCTCGCGTTTTCGCTGGCGCCTCCACGCTTCGACCTCCCGACTTCTTGAGCCACCCTTCTGCTTTCTCGCGAAAGGCGTCGGCTCTTAAGCTGGAAGCAAGCTCTTCAAAAAATAATTTGACTTCGTCAGTTGGCTCATTGAGGAGCCCTATTAACTTCTCTAGGTCCTCGTCAGAAAGAGACTTAATGGCATGTTTGCGATCGACTCCTACAAGTAAGTATGCTGCAAGCTTGGAATCTTTAGAGACGAGGGAGGTTAGGAAAGGCGCAAAGTGGGTCATTTTCCCTCGGGATTCTCCCAAGATATCGCTATAAACTCCCAAGAGCTCATCCCATCCAGCATCAAGAAGGAGCTGAAGCAAAGCTTCTCTTGAAAGGAAGAATGGGAGTCGGTTGAACGCACGTTCAATCGTATCAAACTCTGAAGTGAGGTAAAACGTTTCGATTAAACTGAGGGGAATACCATCAGAGCAGGTTTGAATTTGACGGTAAAGTCCTTCTGGGGTCAAAGGCCAAAGTTCTTGCCTAGAAAAATTACGCACAGCTTGCAAGCAATCTTTACTTAGCCCTGAAAAAAGTATCATTTCTTGATCGTCTAAGAGGATCGTTCGTTGTTCAATAGGACAACCAGACAAGGCCCTATTCAAATCAAAGTAATGGTCGCGGACAAGAACGGCAAGGGCTAAATCACACATGCGTTGACCTTCTTCGATGTGCTCTTCATTCTCAAGCTCTCTTGTAAGCTGCTGAAAACTGTAGGACATGAGTCGATGCAGGACATCACTATTGGCCTGTTTTATTTTTGCATATGACTTGAGGGCCGATTTCGAAGTTTCAGATGAAGTGCTACTCTGTTTTTTCTCACTCAGGGCAAAGTAGGAAAATGTTGCGATCAGTGAAATATTAATCATGACGCTCACAAGCAATGCGTGAATGAGCCATTTGCTGCGGCGAAGGAGGGCGAGTTCTAAAGGGCTTTGGTCCATCATGACTTTAAAGATGCCACTGATCCCCTGTAAAAAGCAAGAGTGCTCCAGACAGTTTGATCCAAAGTAACAATTTTGCTACACTTTCCCTATGCGTATTTCATTTTCATGGCTTAAAGAATATTTAACTCTGGATCTATCCCCTGAAGAACTTGCTGAGACATTAACGCTGGCAGGACTTGAGGTAGATAAAATTGAGCAAACGCCTCTCCCTTTTTCTGGAGTGGTAGTCGCCGAAGTTCAAGAAACTCAGCCTCACCCCAATGCCAATAAACTGCAAGTCGCTACGGTCTTCGATGGGACAAATACTCTTCAGATTGTATGTGGTGACCCCAACTGTCGCGCTGGAGTCAAAACTGCGCTAGCAACAGTTGGAGGCTTTCTCACTGATGAAAAAGGCGAGAAGTGGAAGATTAAAAAAGCCAAACTCCGAGATGTTGAATCTTTTGGAATGCTCTGTACGGAAAAAGAGCTAGGCCTTTCAAACGATCACTCCACAATTATGCACTTTCCCGAAGAGATCCAAGCCGGTACAGACCTTGCCACTCTTTACTCAGATACTATTTTTGATATCTCTCTGACCCCAAATTTAGGGCATTGCATGAGCATGATTGGAATTGCCCGAGAGGTGGGCGCCCTACTTGGAATCGAGGTTCAAAAACCTAGTGCTCAGTTTACCCCCCCAGCAAACCCATCTTCTCACATTGAGATTGCAATTGAAACGCCTTCAGGGTGTGATCACTACAGTGCATGCATCATAAAAAATGTCAAAGTAGCCCCCTCCCCTGCTTGGATGGCAAAAAGGCTCGAAGCTTCAGGCATTCGCCCGATCAATAATGTCGTCGATGTGACAAACTACTGCATGCTCGCGATGGGACAACCACTCCATGCCTATGACTACGAAAAAATTCAGGGAAAAACGATTAAAGTTAAAGCTGCTGAAACAGAAGTTGCCCTCGAAACTCTTGATGAACAAAAGCGTAAAGTTCCTAGCGGAACACTGCTCATTTGCGACGAGTCTAAACCCCTTGGTGTTGCTGGAGTGATTGGAGGGAAGAGCTCCGAAGTCTCCGATCGAACCACCCATATTTTGTTAGAAGCAGCGCACTTCGACCCGCAAATCGTGAGAAAAGCGAGTAAAAAATTACAACTACGTACTGAGTCTTCAGCCCGTTTTGAGCGAGGAGTTGATCGCGGAAATGTCACTCATGTTCTTAGCCTTGCCGCTAAGCTCATCCAAGAATGTGCTGGTGGAGAACTCAATTCTCCACTGCTTGAAAAAGAACTCCGCCCCGTTCGAAAACGCACGATTAATTGCCGACTTTCAAGGGTGAATCAGATCTTGGGGACAAAGCTCAGCTTAAGTGAAGTGGAAACCTATTTTCATCGTTTAAATATGGATGTGAAAGTTGCAAAAGATGAAACACTTCATGTTGCAATTCCATCATTTAGGAACGACATTGTTGAGGAAATCGACCTGATTGAAGAGGCGGCTAGGATGTATGGATACAACAACATCCGGAGAGAAAAACCTTCTGTCAAAGTTTCAGCATTGCCCCATACCCCTCTATTTTTGACGGAAAGAGCCATAAGGGAAAAGCTCATTGCTGAAGGGCTGCAGGAGTTTTTAACATGTGATCTCATTAGCCCAGAGCTCGCCGAACTTTCCATCGACTTTCAGGAGAGCATCCCCGTTTTACACCCAAGCTCTGTGGATCAATCCATCCTACGTACATCCTTGCTTCCCGGTCTTCTTCAATCGATAAAACACAACGCTGACCATCGGAATCCAAATATTGCTGCCTTTGAATTAGGGAGAATTCACTTTAAGAGTGACGGCAAATATAAAGAGCGCTCAGCAGTGGCAATTCTCCTGACTGGCGATGCTACCCCCCACTTTTGGGGAGGAAAGAGTGACCCTGTGTCGTTCTATGATCTTAAAGGCATTCTCGAAAACCTTTTGGAGAGCTTTCAATCCAAAGAGGTGACATGGGCATCATCAGATTTAAAGTGTTTCCACCCTGGCGCACAAGCAACAATTGAGTGTGAGTCGATGCGCGTTGGTGTCATAGGAGAAGTCCATCCTACCTACCTCAAAAAGCTGGGAATTGGATCTCCCGTTTTCTACGCGGAACTCGACCTTCACGATTTAGAAGAGACACGGAAGAAGAAGTTAAAAATGACCCCTCTCCCCCTATACCCAGGTTCAGATCGCGATTGGACAGTGACAATCAAGTCGACCCTTTCCGGAGGGAAAATCCTTGAAGCCATTAAGACTCTCCGCTCGAAGCTCTTAAAAAACGTTGAAGTCATTGACCTATATGAAGGGGAAAAGCTTCCACCGGGAGAAAAAAATATTACACTCCGTTTTTCCTACCGCTCCGATAAAGGAACTGTTGAGCAAGCAGCGGTAGAAAAAGAGCACCTGCGCATTACAGAAAAAGTGCTCACAGAATTTCATGAGCAAATGAAAAGAATGTGATTTATGAACTTTTGAGTTTATCTTCATTCTTCGAAGTGCTATATTGCGATAAAATATGAACTGAGGTCAAGACATGAAACGGTTAATCCCTTACTCTCTAACGCTAATTTCCCTACTCGCTGTAGGATGTCACAAGTCCGATCAAAACAAGAACGATGACGTCGTTTCACAAAGATATGTCCACAGATATGGATACGATGTTTCCAAAGAAGAATGGGAATCAACGCAGTATCCTGGTCAAGTCATTACCACCCTAAGAAACGGGGTAACGATCAACGCTTCTTACGAAGATGGTGCACTGCACGGGAAAACAACACACACGTTCCCTCACTCGCAAACTGTCGAGTCCCAAAGCACTTTTGAAAAAGGGAAACTCTCTAAAAAAGTCTTCTACAACATTCGCGGAATCCCGCAAAGAGAAGAGTCTTACCTTGGAGCAAATCACGTAAAACTCACACGTTGGTATGGAAATGGCACACCAATGAGCCAGGAAGAGTTTAAAGGGAGCCAACTCCTTGAAGCAGAATACTACAACAAAAACAATGAAGTCCAATTTAAGGTCTCATCAGGTTCAGGCATAAAAATTACTCGAGATAGCTACGACCAAATCATGACCAAAGAAACAATGGAAAATGGCTACCCTATTCGCCGTGAAACTTTCCACCCCCATGGAATCCCTCATACGGTCATCGATCTTACTGGAAACTTTATCGATGGGGAGAAAAAAGTCTTTGCCCCATCAGGTGAGCCAATTTCTATAGAAACCTACAAGCGCGATGTTCTTAATGGTCCTGCAACTTATTACCAAAATGGCTGTCGCTACCTAGAGCTTAACTATAAAAATGGTCAAAAACATGGAACTGAATGCCACTACGTCGATGGTGATACTGTCGTTGAAGAGACAGAGTGGCTTGATGGTCAAAAACATGGGCCATCTGTTGTCTACTTCGATAGCATGTCCAAAACGCAATGGTACTACAATAATACTCTAGTATCTAAAGAGAAGTTCAGAGAACTCTCTGAGCAAGAGGAAAATATTGCGATCATGAATGAGCGAACTCACTAAAGAATCGAAGAGTAAGCTCCACAAATTGTGGAGCTTACTTCCCTCTATCCACCTATCTATCTACATAGAAAAAAACTCTATTATAAAAACTGTTATCCGAAAGGATACCAAATTTTCATATGCCATTTTTCCTAATGGCCACATGTTAACCCCCCTTATTGAGGAGTGGGTTGTATCCTACCTCGAAAAAAGACCGAGTCGGCCAGAGTTACCACTCTACATGCACAAACTTTCCTCTTTTACAGCCACTGTTCTTAATGCATTGAAAAAGATACCATTAGGAAATACTGCTTCCTATGGAGAAATCGCAAAAGCAACAGGGAGCCCGAAAGCCTTCCGTTCAGTAGGAAACATCTGCCACAACAATCCTTTCCCCCTCTTGATCCCATGCCATCGAGTCGTCCGTTCACATGGAGGTTTGGGAGGGTATGCCTATGACTTAAGTATAAAGCGTCAGTTACTTAGATTCGAAAAAGAAAATTACCCCCCTTTTGGCACACTTTTCTCAAGATATAGTGGTAAAGAGAAAGAAGAGGGAAACGATGAACGAAGAGAAATTACTCAAAAAGATTGCAAAGCTCGAATCGATTTGCGATCAACTACAGTCTGAAATGAATTACCTTGACCAGCTCCTTGTAGAAGTGGGGTTTGAAGAAGGACTGAAAACATTAAAAGCTGCTGCAAAAGAGTTAATCGACAAGAAAAAGCTGATGGATTAGGCAAGTGACTTAGGCTTTTTGATTAAGCTGGACTTTCTTCTCATGTTCGAGCTTTCTAAATGGCTTGGGATGTTCAGTCGGGGTGCTTTCCCTCCGCCTTGGCGCCTTAGCGCACTCAGCGCTGCAACATCCCTTAAACGTGTCCATACACTCTACACAAGAGAGAAAAAGATCGTTACAATCCATATTTGCGCAATTTATGTATGAGTCTGTCTCAACTGAGCAATGTGCGCATTTTCCAATCATTTCTTGAGACTCCTCACCTTCTGGAGTCAGAGGTGCAACAAGACGGTCATCAAATACGAAAAGCTTTCCCTTCCAGTGCTCCTCTCCCACTTCATTCCCATAGTTGATGACTCCCCCATCTAGCTGGTAGACCTCATCGAATCCCTCATCTTTCAACAGGCAAGAATAGAGCTCACACCGAATTCCTCCAGTGCAGTACATCATAATGCGATTTTTTTTAGGGTCTAGCTCCTGCTTTAACTTCTTCACTCCATCAGGGAATTCCCTAAATGTTTTAAAGTCAGGGCGCCTTGCCCCCTTGAAGTGGCCAACATCCCACTCATAATCATTGCGCACATCGAGCACCACCGTATCGGGGTCCTTCTGCTCAAGCATCGCCTTCCACTCCTCAGGAGAGACATGCTTTCCCGTCTTAGCCATATCAACTTTTTTATCGAGCGCCGCCAGTTGCTCACGATATTTGACTGTCATTTTGGGATAGACATGCTCATGATGTGGCGTGACCTTCACTTCTACCCCCTGAAAATGGGGCGCAGTGTAGAGCCACTCCCGAAAAGCCTCTGCCTCTGAAGCGAGAATACTCATTTGAGCATTGACCCCCTCTTCGCTGAGGTAAATACGGCCCGTGACATCGAGATCAGCAAGGTCGCGCTTCCAGCGCTTCACCTCTTGGTTCGGATTTTCAATAGCATTAAAAGAATAAAAGGCTAATACGAGGTAATTTTGTTTCATGCCCTAATATCTTAAATGGAAAGGAGAAAAAGTGTCAATTTTCAACAACTCAAAAGTGTATCCTTTCAACTTTGCTTTCACAGAGGGAAAATAGGATGACATGAAATGATTAACTAATTAGCGTTTTTATCAGCGCTATCTAGCAATGAGCCTGTACTTTGAGCACCACCAAGCACACCGACAGATGGATTGTTAGATGTGTAACCACCTCCTGAAAACATGTTTTCGAATACGGTGGAGACTTTCGCCCAAGAATTTCCGCCACTGGAATTAGGATCTTTCCCCCGGGGATTGTTTTGGACTTCCTCATAATCATCGAGGTCGTCACACAAACAAGCACAGCAATTCTTTATACAAGAAGCCATAATTTCTCCTTAAATTTTCGGAAGACGTTAACACATTGATCCTTTATGAGACTATCATGCAGTGGAAAATTCTCTCTTTAGGTATAAACACTCTCTGACTGACTACGGAATGGAAGAAGCGGAAATTGACCAACTCCTTGGAAGGGAATTCGGATCAACCGATGCTGAAAAGGCATTCTTAGAAAAAATCATGGAAGTTGCTTTCGGATGGTTTCAGTAGAGAGGCAGTAGCCTTGCCTCTCGCAAAGTCAACTTTTTCTTATCTATTTCCTTCATCACTCGGTAATCTTCTTGCTTCCTAGATACTCATTCTTTTCTCCATTCACTCCCCTTTGGGTTAGTCTTGGAGGTATCATTTTAACATTGGCGAAAAAGGTGACATTTAAACTTTGCTCCCACAGTGTCAATTTTCCAATAGATCAATACTGTGTTTATCGAATATAATCCATCCCCGAAGAAATTCTTACATCTGGGTTGAATATGCGTTTTCTCACATTAATTCTTACGGCTATCACCTCTTTATGCTTAGCTAACGAAAACCGTTCTACCTCAGACACACACCTCTCTCCCTATTGGTTTGACAATCGGATCACTGTTTTTACCCCATTTCATTACCAATACGAATATGTCAAGCCACATGCCCCATATGTTGGCATAGATCTTTGGGTAGGACCTAGCATATCTTCTAATCATGGCGAATTTTACAAATATCCAGGCACGTACTCGTCAACACGAGGAGCCATAATAGGTAAAGTAGAAGCTGCTTTTGGGTATAATTTCCTAATTTCTGACAACAAGCATCTGACACCATTCCTGGGTTTTGGGGTATTTAAGGACTTCTTGGAACACAGGTTCGATCGCGATAAAACAAGGTACGAGAACATACTTCCTATCCTCGAAGATCCCGATGTATCTTTTACTTTACCAAGGGTGTATTATGGAACCATCGGGTTCAAACAGGTCTATGATTTCTGTCCTACTTTTCTTTTTGGCGTCAAGCTCCAAGGCCTTGTAGGATGGACGCATGAGCCAGAAAAATGGGGAAACCCTATTTATGGACTTGAATGTGGACTACCCATAACATGCAGGCTTGGTAAGACCAAACATTGGGAATTGTGCCTAGAACCCTATAATATTTTTTTCCTAGAAAAACGTTTCTACAATAACTTTTTGGGCCTACATTTTACAGTTGGCTTAAGATTTTGAGATCGACGAAATCGACTTCAGAACAACAAGTAAAATTTTTAAACCGTTCGACTCACCGTTTTTCAGCCCCCCCTCCTTTCTACTTGTGTAAATTTCATGATTGAATTATCATTGTGCAATCAATTTAAAGTGAGAAATCAAGGAGACTTTAATGTCACGTTATACGGGACCAAAAAATCGTATTGCTAGAAGATTTGGGGTCAATATTTTTGGACGTCTACGCAACCCCCTGCTTCACAAGCCAGCGCCTCCGGGAATGCATGGAGCTAAGCGAAAAAAGAAATCTGATTTTGGTCTCCAGCTTGAAGAAAAGCAAAAGCTTAAAGCAGCTTACGGCATGCTAAAAGATAAGCAGCTTCTTCGAGCATTCAACGATGCAACCCGTCAAAAAGGGAACACGGCGCACCTACTTCTTCAACGCATTGAGTGCCGACTCGACAATATCGTCTACAAACTCCGCTTTGCGTCGACTATTTTCCAAGCTCAGCAACTCGTTGCGCATGGACACATTTTAGTCGATGGGAAGAAAGTGGATATCCGCTCTTTCACAGTCAAGCCCGGCATGACACTTTCTATTCGTGAAAAATCACAAAACATGAAGTGTATCAAAGAGTCGATTGAAAACACTTCACGCACAGTTCCAGAATACCTCTCTCTAGATGAGAAGAAGTTTTCTGGACAACTTGCTTACATGCCAGAGGCGGATCAAATCGTCCTCCCTCTGCCAGTAAACATTGCGCTTGTTTGTGAATTCTTAGCCCACACACACTAATTCGCCATGGCTCAGTCTCTCCTGATCGGTGCACACATGTCCATTGCTGGAGGGGTCCACAAAGCTCTAATCAGCGGGCATGAGATCGGAGCTAGTACGATTCAAATCTTTACTGCGAATCAAAAGCAGTGGAAAGGAAAGCCCATATCAGAGAAAGAAGTTGCCCTTTGGAAAGAGCAGCTTGAGATCACCGGAATCCGAGAGGTGATGAGCCATGATAGTTATCTCATCAACTTAGGCTCTAACAAGCCAGAGCTTCTAGCAAAAAGTTGCACAGCATTTGAAGACGAGATCAAACGGTGCCTACAACTCGATCTCGCTTATCTCAACTTTCACCCAGGAGCAGCAACTGGAGACTCTGAAGAAAACTGCTTAAATCGCATTGTTGATTCTCTTCTTTCTATGGAACCTCTCGTTTCAAAAGGGTCTCTTCGTCTTCTAATTGAAGCAACAGCTGGTCAGGGCTCAACAATGGGCTATAGTTTTGAACATCTTGGCTATTTAGTTGAGAGAGTTCAAAACCGGATTCCTATTGGTGTCTGTATTGATACCTGCCACATTTTTGCAGCGGGATATGATATCCGAACTGAAGATGCCTGGAATCAAACGCTCAAGGAGTTCGATAAACATGTTGGCATCAAAAACCTATGTGCCCTTCATGTGAATGATTCGAAAAACCCCCTAGGTTCGCGCAAAGATCGCCACGCCTCTCTTGGAAAAGGAGAAATCGGCATGGAAAGTTTCAAAGTGATGATGACACATCCCAAGCTGAAAAACATTCCTAAGTATCTCGAAACTCCCGATGGCGACCTCTACTGGAAAGAGGAAATCGCAAAACTCCGAGCTTTCGCATCAAAATAATCAAGTTTCTGCTCATCACAAAGACTTGGAGAAGCAAAACACCACTTTGCTTTCACTTTCTTTCTAAAAATATCAAGCTGCCTTTCAACTGCACGATGTATTAGACCTTCACAAAGCATCACTTGGTTCTCTCCAATACATTCTCCAATTGAAGCTTGGTGACTGAGCTCATCAATATTAAAAAGAGCGACAAGTGGATCTTCTCTAAGCTTTGGATCAATATTCCTTGGAACACTTAAGTCGAATAGAAGGTGGCGACTTTTGAGCTTTTTAGGCTTTAAAATATAGTCGTCATGATATGTGCCTGAGATAACAATTGGATAGTCATCCCAACGATTTAGCTCGCTCCAATCACAGTAGTTAATATGAGAAAATGGAGCGCGCTTTGTACGCGTACAGAGCGTCAATTCCCCAAGCTTTTTCTGAGCAAAAAGAGGGATTAATCTCCGGTTGATCGCAGAGTTTCCCACAAACAAAATACGAGGATCATTTATCGCGGCTTCTTCGATCAGTCTGATAACAGTGGTTGCAAGCGTTATATTTTCTTTCCCAATAAATGTATGTGTTCTCATCTCCTTGCCAATTTTTAAGCTTTTCTGAAAAAGAAAATGAAGCTCATGAGAAAGTGGTTTGATTACTCTCACTTTTTCATATGCAGATTTTACTTGGCGCTGAATCTCACTCTCGCCAAAAATTGCACTATCCACGCCTGCGATGACGCGCCCTAAATGATGAAAACAATCGTCACCAAAAAAAGAGTAAAGCATCTGGCTAAAGTGATCTTGTAAATAGGGCCGCAACGTTGCAAGAACTTCTGTATGGGTCTGCGACAAATGGGAAGACGAAAAATAGAGCTCTGCACGATTGCAAGTCGACAATAAAACAGCATTGTCAAAACGATCGCCCAATTTTTTTTGGAAAAGTTGCGTTAAGACTTCTCTAACACGCAAGCTGGACGAGCGATGATTAAGACCTATCATTCCTATCTGCATGAAAGTTTATATAATGAAAACACCGCTTAGTCATCAAATAAAAATTCACGAATAATGAAATCTTCAAAACCTTTCGTTCTTAAAAACCGATAAATCTTTTGTTTCACTTTGGGATCAGAGCAGTTCTCTTTGCGATATTTCTTTGCGATCAAAGCAGCAACCATCTCCCTTTGCTTGTCTGAGCTAAAGGATTCCTCCATCTCACCGAGCACTTCCCCACCTTTCATCTTGAGCTTTTGTCGAATGAGGGCTGGTCCCCACCCTTTTCGCTGTCCCCGCTTGATGAATAGCTTGGCCTCCCTCTGATCATCTAGGTAACACCTGTTGCGACATTCCCCCAGTACCTGATCGATAACTGGACGTGCAACCCCCCTCTTTTCGAGCTTCTCCCGGAGCTCTTTTTCAAAATAGCCTCTTGTCCCTAAAAGTTTATAAACATAAGCTTTTGTAACTAAAGGTTCTATCTCTGAAAATAACTCGGTAAGCTCTTGGGTGCTTTTACACCGACGAATATCTCTTAAGTATTTGCGATAAAAAGACTTATGAACATATCGCCACTCCTCTCCTAAAACGGAGATTAACATAAGGTCTTTATTACCAGAAACTTCTGATATATTTACTGTCATAAAATTTGAAATTTTATTTTAATTTTGTTATAATAAAGTAAATGGAATTCACAAGGAAGGGTTTATGATAGATTCTATTGGAACAACATCCCATCTTTATTATAAGGAAGAGTATAACTCTGCACAAGGCGTCTATGGCACGCTTAACCAAGAGAATGAGCAGACGGAAAAGGAAAATCGAGAAATCGATCCCAACCTCGATTCTTCAATCAACTGCCCTGAGTAAACAAATTCTCGGACTGCCCCTTGCATATATTATCTGAGCCGACTAGAGTGCGGTTAGGAGGATGATCATATGGTAGACATCTCGAATGTAGGGGGCAAAAGTCAACCGCCCGAATGGCCACAAGACAAAAACTTCAACCTTGAAAACCATCAAGGCAATGCTAGTGAGACACTTAACTTCGTAGAGCGGCTCACAGAGCACCTTGCTGTGCTTGCTAAAGATACTAAAGATTCTTTGGAGAAGTAGATCATGATTGGTGGTGTATCAGGTCCCAATGATCACGGGCATGGGAAAAAACCCGACCATTCGGATCAAGTTGAAACAGGAATAGGAAGAGACTATACAGCTGCTAAAGCTCCTGGCGTCAAAAAATGGTTTGAAACGCATTTTCCTAAAATGAGTCCCGCCCAAATAGACAAGGCCGTCCAGAAGTGGATGGTCAATGAAATGCATTATATGTCGTCTTTCATGGCTCGTCTTGAAGCTCAGCGAAAAAAAGCCTATCGAGAAATGAAAAAGAGCATCGATGGAGATGATTGAAGATCTTTTCTTGCCTTTGGTGTATGCTTACTTTCCATGGAGCAAGAAACAATTTGTGCGACAGAGGAAAAGCGATTAGATAAAATTTTAACTGATCAATTCCCTTCCTGTTCACGCAATTACATACAGTCCCTTTTCGAGAAGGGCCTTATCACGATCAATGGACAAGCAGTAAAAAAGCGGTATGTACCCAAGATTGGTGAAAGGATCTCTGTTGAATTTACTGATGAAGACCCAATTGATTTAGCTCCCGATCCGATTCCTCTAGACATCCTCTACGAAGATGATGCCATTATCTGCGTCAATAAACCCTCCGGAATGGTTGTTCACCCAGCTCCAGGTCACCCCCGCAAAACCTTTGTTAACGCACTCTTACACCATTGCCAAACACTAGATGTAGAAAAAGGGGATGTGCGCCCAGGGATTGTTCACCGTTTAGACAAAGAAACCTCGGGGATTTTGGTAGCTGCCAAAACTCGCTCAGCCCAGGAAAAACTCACCTCAGCCTTTAGCAACCGTCTAGTCAAAAAAGAGTATCTAGCCATCTGCACGGGATCTCCAGGAACCCGCACCATTGATGCTTCGATTGGGCGCCACCCAGTACGCCGAAAAGAAATGGCTCTAAATGAAACCGGAAAAGAGGCGGTCACTGAGGTCTCAACTGTGCAGAAAGGGGAGCTATTTTCACTCATCAGCGCGAAACCCATTACAGGGCGCACCCATCAAATTCGCGTACACCTAAAATCGATTGGGTTTCCAATTTTAGGCGATAAAACTTATGGTTATATCAAGCTCAATCAAAAGTTTCGCATCGAAAGGCAACTCCTCCATGCCTACAAGCTCTCTTTCCCCCACCCAACCACGAATGAAGAGATTAAGCTCACCGCACCAATCCCCGAAGACTTCAAAGTGATGACCCAGAAGATCAGCGGAGCTTCGCTTTTTCTAGATTTAATTTGACACCTATTGTAGCATTTAAGATGTGAAAATTGCGGCTAAGCAATTGCTTGTCGTTGTTGAATAGAAACCGAACATCTTACTCGAAAGCAAGGATCGAACTATGAAGGAATTTGTTGAATATATCGTTAAGAATCTCGTCGATAATCCAGATAAAGTACGAATCAATGAAATTGGAGGCACACACACGCTAATCATCGAACTCGGTGTAGAAAAAGCAGATATCGGAAAAATTATTGGAAAAAAAGGAAAAACCATCAACGCCATTCGCACACTTCTTATGTCTGTAGCGAGTCGCAATGGCATCCGTGTTAATCTTGAAATTCTCGAAGAAGGCGCCCCTTCTCGAAGTGAAAGTGAACAGCCTACGAGCTAATTCTAGGTAAGTAGGGGGCAATCATTGCCTTCCGGGAATTGAGTGCCCCTGCTTTATATCGCAAGATCGCAATAGGCAATCCCTTAGACCCATTTTCTACTAGCTTATGTGGAATATCCGCAAAGCTCTCCCTAAAGATCTGAGATAACTCCCTACTGTTCTCTCCAGTGAACAAGACACTCATATTGAGCTCATTTGCCTCTGCGACTCCCTTGAACCCACTTAAAAATGCCTTTAGCTTTTCTATCGCAAGCTCTGATTCAGGGATCCAAATCCATAGCTCATCATAGTGATCATACTCAATTTTGCCGCCCATGAATAACTCATCAGCACTTGCTATCGTTGAAATCATATGAAGGTATAAGAGCACTTCACCATTATTCTGATGCATTTCTACGCAAGACTTATGCCAAATCTTGCGAACGTCGGCTGAGAGTTTTTCAAACAGAGCGTAGTTGCGCGCAAAGATCTTTGTTTGTCCCACACGGTTGCAAAAGTTTAACGTTTTTGTGTCGCTAAAGACATTCGAATCTTGTCCTTTTGCACAGGCACTTAAGTTGTCATCAACACCTTGCTCCTT
Source organism: Simkaniaceae bacterium (assembly GCA_030149435.1). GTDB lineage: Bacteria > Chlamydiota > Chlamydiia > Chlamydiales > Simkaniaceae > JASBRR01. The sequence continues at coordinate 23,449 of JASBRR010000029.1, read as the reverse complement.
GTGGAGATACACCTTGCTATACAAAGAGTAAAAATCTTTATTCTGTAAGAGCCGTTTTGCAGCTTTTTTAGTGAAATCCTTTGCATCTTGGATGTCATCAAAATGAACAACCTCTACCTCTTTTTTCATCATCAAAGATTTCAAGCGGTTGAGTAGTGAAGCCATACAAACCACATCGAGTCGCGAAACTTTTGTCAGCAGATCTGTATCATCGAGAATTGCGTAGACAAAGTGCAAATACTCCACAAACTCCCTTCTCGGATCAATATTGTATTCAGCAGATACAGCGCTTACCTGTTTTTTTTGTAAAAGGCGTTGATAAACCCGGAGTTCTGACTGCGTCTCTGACCTATTTTTACACGCTTTAAGCTGTGCATCAATCCCCTTCAGATCCATCCCTCCCAAACTAAACTGATCATTGAGTGTAAACGCCATCTGAGCAACCATTGCATTTGATGACTGGGCATCGCTTATCACTGCAGTGGGGGGCATATCTGTATGCAGTGTGGTTTTGTGATGATCAATCACACTAATCACTTGGAGGTAAGAGGGAATTTTCATCTCATCCCGATTACAAAAATCGCGCAAGCTCACCGTCCCCATGACATGCTTTTGAACATCTGATGAATGCACCACCCCAATAGGAATATGGCGCCCTTCAACATCAGTATGGTTCACAGTTAAATAAGAGTAGGCCCCCATCTTGGATCGAATCTCATCGATTCCTGTACGGTGTGTAATCGACTGAGGACTGAAACCAAAAACATCGGTTTTGATTTTAAAAGCAATTTCAAGGCGATCCACATAGTTGCGAATGCCTACAAATGCCTCTGAAAGAAGTTTGACAAGCACTTCGAGCTGATTAAAGATGAGTGGTCGATTCTCTGTCATTGCACCATCACTGCCAAATAAATCTGAATCGACAAGAGACTTAAGCCAGTGAATGATTTGTGAAAAATTCGCAATGTCAAGTGACTCCATCGCAAGTGCAAATTCCTCAAATGAGGCTTCTACACCCCTCTTCACCTTCAGAACTTTCACAAGATAGTCATTGATGAATTTAACCTGGTTGTGGGGCAGCTCTTTGAGAGGGTGACATGCAGTGATAGGCAGATTTAAAATCTCTCGAATGACTTTCGCAATATCATCGACTTTAACCGGTTCTTTTGCAAAGCAGGAGATCAACTGGATATGAATAAACGACTCAAGCCACATCAAACAGTTATTGAGCCCCATAACAATTTGCCGAACTCCTTCAACATCAATTGTTCTCCAGTCCCCAAGGTAATACCCTTTTTCATCAATCACAACAACGGCGCTCCGTTGGCGTTCATGATCAAAACTGAGAGCTACTTCATGCATGTACTTTTTTTGCATTCCCGATTGTGTCATCAAATCGAGACTAGAGAGAGTCAAAGAAAGGCGGGTCTTTGCAACAGAGTCGAAAATCGATTGGCCGAATAAATCTTTAAATAGAAGGGAAATTTCAATTTGAGAATGAGGCGGTCCCCCTGGGATATTCCATAAATGCATCCCATCTCCCACTCGCGCTCCAAATGCATCCATCCATCCCCAAAAAGAGGCAACCGTCGTGTCTAGATCTGGTGAGTTATGTGCTGTAACAAAGTGAGTCCCTTGGTAGCGCTTGTCCATCCCGATCGGAAAGTAAATCTGATAGGCTTCCCTTGGAACACTCTTACCTGTGATTTTAGCGCGAATCGCGTAATTCTCTTCATCGCTGAGACCAGAAAACTGGTTGAGCCACAGCTCAAATGACGAAAGTGTATACCCCTCAACAAGTCCCTCTTCATTGACAAGTTGAATAAAGTCGATCACGGCATCGAGTAAAAAGCTCGGCCCTTTTTCTCCTAAGAGCAAATCGCAAAGAGCCTGACTTACCAGCCCATTACTTTCATGGGGATTCATTGTATTGGAAGTCGCCTGCCGAAGCTCTGAAATCACCCCCTCAAGACCTGAAAACTTCTTAGAAGAAAATTGAAATTCTCCTAAAAGAGGGCCTTCTTTAGATGATTCTGTCATGCTTTCGTCCCAGACAAAAATTAAAATGCGGATTGAGCAGGACTCGAACCTGCGACCGCCCGCTTAGAAGGCGGGTGCTCTATCCAACTGAGCTATCAATCCTAAATTCTCTTGATTTTATGCATCAGAAAAATGATTTTCAAGTATATTGGATATAAATTGTAAGTGCAAGAGTTTATCATGAGAAATTCCCCGCTCAAAATTGGCAACGTCACCTTAGGAAAAAACTTTCCCCTTGTACTCATTTCTGGCCCTTGCGTGATTGAAAGTGAGGAGCACGCCCTTACGACTGCAGAAGCTCTCAAGAAACTTTGCTCTAAATACGATGTTCAACTCATTTATAAATCGAGCTATGACAAAGCCAACCGCTCTTCTATCGACTCCTACAGAGGCCCTGGACTCGAAGAAGGCCTAAAAATTCTCGAAAAAGTAAAAAAAGAGTGGGACCTTGCTATCTTGACAGACATTCACACGCCCGATGACCCCAAGATGGCAGCTGAAGTATGCGACATTTTACAAATTCCCGCCTTTTTATCCCGTCAAACAGACCTACTCGTTGCAGCAGGGAAAAGCGGAGCGATTATCAACATCAAAAAAGGGCAGTTTATGGCCCCTTGGGATATGGAACCTGCCGTCCAGAAACTTAAATCTACAGGGAATGAACGCATCATCTTAACCGATCGCGGCGCGACATTCGGATATAACAACCTCATCTCTGACATGCGCGCGATTCCCATCATGCAAAAGCTGGGACACCCCGTTTGCTTTGATGCCTCCCACTCTGTTCAACTTCCCGGAGGAATGGGAAGTCAGTCTGGTGGACAGCGCGAATTTATCCCCTGCCTTGCAAAAGCTGCTCTTGCAGCGGGTGCTGACCTCCTCTTTATTGAATCCCACCCCAATCCCGAGAAAGCCAAAAGTGACGCCCACTCCGTGATGCCTTACGATGCTCTTGAGCGCCTCCTTCAATTTGCTCCAAAGCTCTACAATCTCATGCAACAAGAAGGCGCAGCGTGCTAACTAAAGCCACAGTCATGACATCGTGCACACTTGTCGCACTTTTAGCCCTCTTTCTCTCCTACCTCACTTTCAGCCCTCTTGCAAAAAGCCCCACGCAAGACCTCACGCAAGACCCTACGCAAGACAGGTTCGCCTATCAGCTTGAAACAGAGAATCAGACTGAGCCAACAGAAAACATCCGCACCGGAGTTTCAAAAGACCTTTGGATTGCCGAAAATAACCACCGCCTTCACCACCGAATCGATAGTCCAAGTTCAACCTTGACAGTCATACAAAAAGGGGACTCTATGGAGCTCATTGAGCACCTAGTCGACATGAAGTGCTACTTACAAGAAAAAATCGAAGACAACTACGATGGCACCCACCAACACATCCGTTACCTCGAGTCAGAAAGTGGCTCCTACCACTACTCCAGCCAACTCTTCGATGCAAATAGTGTTTTCCTCGCGCTCTTCCGCTTGCAAGGATCCAACTTAGACACGAACCTCCCAGCAGAAGATGCCTACCTCCAAGGAATCGCGCAAGAAGTCTCCCTCCGCTTTTCTGATCCTTCTCCAGACTGCCATGCAAAAAAATTTAAAGCACACATCACCCCAAGCAAATCCCCTTAAGCAACCCTTTTCTCCTTGCTATCAGGAGTCTCATGCGACATAATTTCAGGATATGGTTCTACAAATCAAAAACCTCGCAAAGTCCTACTCCGGTCGGTCGGTACTCAATAACCTAAGCTTCTCTGTCAAAGAAGGAGAAATCGTCGGTCTTTTAGGTCCCAACGGCGCCGGTAAAACAACCGCTTTTTACATCACGATGGGACTCATTCGCCCCGATTCAGGCACCGTTTATTTCAATGGACAAGACATTACAAAAAAAGCTGTACACTCCCGCGCAAAAATGGGGATGGGCTATCTCGCCCAAGAACCCTCAATTTTTAGACAACTCACTGTTGAACAAAATATTTTAGCCATCTTAGAAACCCTTCCCCTTTCAAAAAAAGAGAGACACTTGCGCCTAGAAGAGCTCCTAGAAGAGCTCAACTTAAGGAAACTCGCGAAAAAGCGTGCCATCACCTTATCAGGAGGAGAAAGAAGGCGCCTCGAGATCACGCGCGCCCTCGTTACTGAGCCAACCCTCCTTTTGCTCGATGAACCTTTTGCTAACATCGACCCCATCACCATCCACGAAGTCAAAGAGCTAGTTAAGCACCTTAAGGCCAAGGGAATCAGCGTCTTGATCACAGACCACAATGCGCGTGAAGTCTCCTCCATCGTCGAGAGAAGCTACCTCATCCAAGAAGGGACCGTGACTCACGAAGGCCCTATCAAAGAACTTTTAGAAAATCCCTCTGCCCGCTCCAGCTACTTTGGAGAAGACTTTCGCATCTAATTAATAAACATTATTAAACGTTTCCTTTTTTATTTGTTTTAATATAAAATTCCAAAAAAATAAAACGGAGATTCGTTATGATAATTAAATCTTTTTTACCTTTACAACCTGCTATCCAGTACGCTGCAACACTATCAGGATTTGCCACATCACAATTGCTAGCAAATAAGCTAGAAAGTCGCGCAAGCTCTTCTTTTGGGAAAAACACAATGCGCACGATTGCATTTGCGCTTCCCTTTTTTGGAAGCCTTGCAATCACTCGCCACCTACTTCCAAGTCAAACCCGAATGCAAGCATGCACTCCAAGTGCAATTTCAGCACTTCTCTATCTCGCAGTCAAGTTTTTCAATCACCGCCTTGATAAGGCATTCAACTTTAAGTTTAATATTCGACAAGAGCCTACAGAAACAATAACAACAGCAGCTACGCCACCCAAAACACCACCGAGAAATAGAGAAGGCAATAGTGGATCTGACTCACCTCAAGTCCCCATCCACCCAAAACACTTGAAGCTGATGAAATAGTAAACATCTAGTACAAAAAAATGATGCGGACACTTATAGTGTTCGCAAATTATTAAAATGGGTAACTTATTATAATTCATTTTTTGGCACTTAATTTATCACATAATTAGCAAAATACAGTTCTAGAAGGAGCATCGCAATTTGTGTTAATGGGACTGCTCTCGAAAGTCGCTCTTTGCAGATTTTGCTGCATTTTTTGAGAAAAATCGAAGGAATTAAAAATCTGCATAACCTCACGTATAGGAGATTTGCAATAATTTTGGTTTTGCCAAAAAAGGCGCAAAATGTGTGAGGATGGAGTTTCCCAACAGCCCCTTAAAGGGAGTGGCTTTTCATACTCTTAAGGCCGGAAATCCAGTCACATTTGAAGCGAGCCAAGGTCATAGAGGTCCTATAGCTAAAAATATTCGCTTAGCACAGGCAACTGTGGGAGATAGCTCTGCAGCAGCAGCTTCAGCATGGGGCCCTGTAACTCAATAAACATGTCTTTAGCTTGATGACTATGTGATCAATTCTTCTATTGCTTTAATGATTTTGCTTGCAGGCAGAGTCAGCAAGCAATCGCTTTTGCCGCTGCCGGCGCAGCCGGGGCGATAGCAAGGGCGACAGGAGACAGGTAGAGTCACAACGCGACTTTTGGGGTTCTGATAGGGACCCCAGTTCTGATCACACGTCGGACCAAAGATTGCCACAACAGGTGTTTTGAAAACGCTCGAAAGGTGAAGGGGCAACGAGTCCACGGAAATCAGTAGCGCGCACTCTTTGATCAATGCACCGAGTTCTTTGAGGTGAATTTTTCCCGACAAATCGAGAATGGGAATACTTGGAACGAGGGCGCAAATCTCTTGATTCATCTTGAGCTCTGCGGGCTCTTGACTTCCCGTAAGGATGACCTTTTTCCCCTGGCGATGCAAAAACTGAATCACCTCAGCAATGGTCTTAGGGGGCAATGTTTTGAACATCCATCTGGAAACGGGGTGAATCAAAACGTATTCTCCCTTTTTGAAATCATGAGAGTTTAAAATCCCTTCCACCCGTTCGTTGGCATCAGTTGGAATGTGAAAAGAAAGATTTCTCTCGTTTTCTAATGGAAAAAACCCCAGGCAACGAAGGGCATCGAGTTGCTTTTCCACAGTATGCCTTGGCTTCGGCGTGTGTTTAATCACATGGGTGTAGCACTTCTCCTTCCCTTTCATCCCCTGCCCTTCGGGATCAAACCCAATGGCATAGCGCGCTCTTGAAACCCCGGCTGCAATAGCTCCCCGATCCCCTTCCGTTAAGTTGATAACAAGGTCGTATCCGCGCTTTTTGATCGCACGCAAAAGAGCAAATTCTTTGAGAAGACGTCGATGAACCGGAAGCTTTTTCCACTCTTTGTCATAAAGGATATAGTCAGATATTGCAGAGTGCCCTTCAAGGATCGGCAATGTTTCCCGATAAATATAAGCATCGATCTCAAGATGAGGGAAAGTCGTTTTTAAATAGGAAAAAAGGGGCGATGTGAGAAGGACATCTCCGTGGTGTCTAAGCTTTGCAACTAAGACCCGTTTGATCCGATGAAAGTCGATAGGTTTTGCCAAATGCGTCTCTCCCAAGTGAGCACAGGATCATACGTGACCTGCGTGTTAACCGATGGTTTCCCATATCCACCCGATAAGGTAACATCAGCTGTTTGCTGAGCCTGATTATACGGGACACCATAAGTTTCGATAAAGAGTCGAGTCAGCCTCTGAACAACATTTTGCTGTCGAAGGGTCTTATAAGTCCCCTTCCCGATAAACCCTTGGTCTCCTAAGTGAAGGACCGCCAAGACAACCTCCGAAATCAGTGCCATGAGACAGTGATACGTAACTGAAACCGGATGCCCAATGGATCCAAAAAAGCCGCGATTTGGCTGGGTGAATTTAGGGAGCCCATTTAGAAGGACATCACTTTTGATATGATGAGGCTTCCGACATTGCGAGCAAAAAAGAGGTCCCAACTCAGTAAAATCCCAGTTAGACATTTTTGCACTTAGGGCATTTTGAAAGAGTTGCGCTTCACAACCGACACAAATCTGATGGGAGCAGGTTTTGTAAACCAGACAAGCCATCAGTAAAGCTGGATTGCTCGAATAGTCATTCGCGCAAATAGGACAGCTCTTTTCATGTTGAGTTACTGTTCCGGTAGACATTTCGAGCTCCAAAAGGAGAAAACTATAGAAAAGTTATTTTAATCGAGCAACACCTTTGTGATTGTTTTTAGAAAAAGAATCAGTTATTCTTTCTTCGAACTAGGAGTGTAACTATGTCAAAAGAAAGAACATTATCAATTATTAAACCGGATGCAGTGAAAAAGAATGTCATCGGGGAAATCCTCGCTCGCTTTGAAAAGGGCGGACTAAAAATTGTGGGTGCAAAAATGGTTCACCTATCAAAAGCAGAGGCAGAAGCCTTCTACGATGTTCATAAAGAGCGCCCCTTCTTTGGAGAGCTCATCGAGTTCATCATTTCTGGACCAGTACTCATTTCAGTTCTAGAAGGCGAAGGAGCGATCGCGAAAAACCGCGAGCTAATGGGAGCGACAAACTTTAAGGAAGCAGCTCCAGGAACAATCCGCGCCGACTTTGCGACAGATATCTGTGCGAATGCCGTTCACGGTTCCGATGGACCTGACACTGCAAAAACAGAGATTGCCCTATTCTTTAAGCCTAATGAGCTCGTTGGATAATCTTTAAGACAAACGCTTTTGCAAGGCATTGAGTTCCTCTCGAATGCCTTGTGGGAGCTTATCTCCAAACAGTTTGAAGTAATCACTCATTGTTTGGACCTCTCTCTCCCACCCTTTTTGATCAATCGCAAACAACTCTTTTAAATTCTCCTTAGGGATACTTGAATCAAAAGCATTTTGGTCGGGAAGGTATCCGAGGGCCGTTTCTTTACAGTTATCCTCCCCCTCGCAGCGCTCAAAGACCCATTTGATCACGTGGATATTTTCCCCAAATCCGGGCCAAAGGAAGTTGTGATCTTTTCCTTTTCGGAACCAGTTGACCTGGAAAATTTTGGGCGCATTGGATCCGAGAATTTCTCCCATTTTGAGCCAGTGCGCAAAGTAGTCTCCCATGTGGTAACCACAAAAAGGGAGCATTGCAAAGGGGTCGTGGCGGAGCGTCCCCACCGTTCCTTCTGCAGCAGCCGTCATTTCCGATGACAAAGTGGCTCCCCAAAAGACGCCGTGTTGCCATGAGAAGCTTTCCATCACTAGGGGAATGACACTCTCCCGTCTCCCTCCAAAGAGAATCCCAGAAATCGGCACTCCCATCGGCTCTTCAAACCCTTGGTCAAGGATAGGACTTTGGTTTGCTAAAACAGTAAAGCGGGAGTTAGGGTGAGCTGCTGGAGTCTCTGATCTTGGGTTCCACTCATTCCCTTCCCAGTCGATCAAATGATCTGGAGGAATTTCGGTCATCTTCTCCCACCAAACATCTCCCTCATCGGTGAGCGCAACGTTTGTAAAAATGGACTCTTCCCGAATGGTGCGCATAATATTGGGGTTCGACACATCAGAGGTTCCTGGGGCCACACCAAAAAAGCCATTTTCGGGGTTGATCGCATAGAGCTTGCCATCTTTTCCCACATGCATCCAGGCAATATCATCACCGACACACTCTACCTTCCAGCCAGGAAGTGAGGATTCAATCATCGCGAGGTTTGTTTTACCACAGGCACTGGGGAAAGCCGCTGCAAAGTATTTCTTCACGCCTTTCGGATTGGTTACCCCGATGATGAGCATGTGTTCTGCCATCCAATCTTCATCCCGACCTTTGGCTGATGCGATTCTGAGGGCTAAACATTTCTTCCCCAAAAGGGCATTGCCACCATATCCACTGCCAAAGGACCAGATACTTCTCTCTTCAGGGAAGTGGACAATGTACTTTGAGTCGGGACGTGAGGGCCAGAGAGGTCCTGTCTCCCCTTTTTCTAGAGGAACTCCTACAGAGTGGACACAGGGAACAAACTCCCCGTCTTCTCCTAGTTGATCCAAGGCTTTTTGCCCCATACGGGTCATCAGGTAGGAATTCACAACGACATAAGGAGAATCGGTGAGTTGCACACCAAGAACAGAGTAGGGAGATCCCAAAGGGCCCATACTAAAGGGAATAACATAGAGCGTACGCCCTTTCATACACCCTTTAAAAAGTGTATGTAGGGTCTCTTTCATTTTTGCAGGATCTTCCCAGTTATTGGTGGGGCCTGCATCTTCTTTTTTAAGAGAGCAAATGAAGGTGCGATCTTCAAGTCTCGCAACATCGCTAGGATCTGAGCGACAGAGATAAGAGTTAGGGCGCAACTCTGGATTTAAACGGGTGAACACGCCACTTGCTACCAGCTCGTTGCAAATGCGGTCGTGCTCTTCTTTTGACCCATCACAGAGATATACAGAATCTGGCTGGCAAAGATCTTGGACTGATTGAATCCATTCCGTTAGCCGCCCATGTTTTAAAAGCATGCTGTTTCTACGCGCTAACTTTTTTGAACTTCTCTAGATATTCAAGCGCTTTTCCTGCACCCATACACACAGCGAGAAGAGGGTTTTGAGCAACCACTACAGGAAGACCCGACTCTTTAATAAAGGCCTTATCTAACCCTTTGATAAGAGCTCCGCCCCCTGCAAGAACCATTCCTCTTTCTACGAGGTCAGCTGCAAGTTCTGGAGGACACTTTTCCAGTGTTGCTTTAACGCTCTCAATAATTTGCTGAATGGGCTCTGCAAGACACTCTCGGATCTCGACAGAGTTAATGCGCTTTGTAATGGGGAGACCTGCAACCTGATCGCGCCCACGCACTTCCATTTCGAGCTCGTGGTCCCCTAACGGGTATGCCGAACCGATTGTCATCTTGATCTCTTCCGCTGTTCGCGGTCCAATCATCAGGTTGTAGGTGCGGCGCATGTAGTTGATGATGCACTCATCAAACTCATCTCCAGCAATCCTCAGGGAGCGAGATTCTACAATCCCTCCGAGGGAAATAATTGCAATTTCTGTCGTCCCCCCACCCACATCAATGATCATGTTAGCTGAAGGTTCGTGAACGGGCAGGTCAACTCCAATCGCTGCTGCCATGGGCTCTTCAATAAGAATCACCTCTTGTGCTCCTGCGCGAAGAGCAGAATCTTCTACCGCGCGCTTTTCAACACCTGTGATTCCTGAGGGAACTGCAATGAGAATTTTTGGGCGGAAAAGGCTGCGTGTCGGTGTCACTCGCGAAATGAGGGCTTTAAGCATTCCTTCGGCAATCTCGAAATCGGCAATGACACCATCTTTCATTGGGCGAACAGCGTGAATTTTTCTAGGAGTTTTCCCTAGCATCGCTTTCGCTTTATGTCCCACTGCAAGCACTTCATTCGTAATGGAGTCAACGGCGACAACAGAGGGCTCAGCAAGGACAATTCCTTTTCCTTTGACATACACAAGGGTATTGGCGGTTCCAAGGTCAATTCCTATATCGCTTGAGAAAATCCCTGTAATATGTCCTAACTTGTTCGTAAAACTGCGGTGAAACTTCTTGAGTAAATTCTCTTTTCCGGGAGAGCTAACTTTCATCTTGATTTCCTTATCAATGCGCGTTTGGTCGATTTCCTTCCATTATGAATGGAGGGACAAAATACATCAAGGACTCGCTATGAAAATTACGTTTGAAGTAGCTCGAGAACATCTTCCCAAGTCAACTTGGTGATCGCTTCATCATCGCAACTGACGATTTTCTTGACGATTCCCTTCTTCCGGTTCTGCATTTCAACAATTTTTTCCTCAATCGTCCCAAGGGTGACGAGTTTGTAGACGGAGACTGAATCCTTTTGTCCCATTCGATAGACACGGTCTGTCGCCTGATTTTCTACCGCTGGGTTCCACCACATGTCGTAGTGAATCACCGTGTCGGCGCCGACAAGGTTTAGACCCGTTCCCCCTGCCTTAAGGGAGACGAGGAAAACAGGAATATTTTTATCTTCGTTGAACTCTTTAACGATCTGAAGGCGATTCTTTGTCGACCCATCGAGATAAGAGAAACGAATGTTGCGCTTTTGGAAGTCATCTCGCATGATCTTGAGCATCTGAGTATACTGAGAGAAGATCACTGTCTTATGTTGCCCCTCAATGAGTGTTTGCAGAAGCTCTACAAGCATGTCATACTTCGCAGAATCTCCCTCCTCTACATTTTCCTTTGCAAAGATCGCTGGGTGGCAGCAGATCTGCTTCAATCGCGTAAGGGTTGCAAGGACATGAATCTGTACCTTATCAAAGCCATCTCGCTCGACAAGTTTTGTGAGCTCATCGCGCGCAGAGTCAGCATAGGACTTATAGAGTGCTTTTTGTCCATCTGATAGCTGCGTATGGTAGACATTTTCTGTGACCGGCGGCAGATCATCGAGGACATCGCTCTTCATGCGGCGTAAAATAAAGGGTGCCACCTTTTGTCTAAGGTACTGGAGATTCTTTGTTTGCTCCTCACCTGAAATTCGCACGTAACGCTCCGTAAAGCGGTCATAACTACCCAAAAATCCAGGCATTAAGAAGTCGAAAAGGCTCCAGAGTTCATCGAGAGAGTTCTCAATCGGTGTTCCCGATAGAATCATGCGGTGGCTCGCTTTCACCATTTTCACAGATTTAGCATTGCGTGTGCCTCTGTTCTTGATGTGCTGCGCTTCGTCTAAAACCATGCACGCAAAGGTAAAGTCACTGTAGAGTTGGATATCTTTCTGCAAGAGACTGTAGGAAGTAATGATCACATCATACTTTTTGACCTGATCGATCAGCTTTTGTCTTTGGTTCGGCATCCCATCGATCACCATCACTTTAAGCTTGGGATTGAACTTATGGAATTCCTCTTGCCAGTTATAAAGCAGAGAAGTTGGACAAACAATCAATGCTTCTCCCTGATGTTTCTCCAGGTGTTGTGTAATAGACACGATTGCCTGAAGCGTCTTTCCAAGCCCCATATCATCGGCCAGGATTCCATTGAGATACATCGAACGGAGGCGTTCAAGCCAGTTGACACCATCTTGTTGGTAGTGACGCAAATCTGCGTGAATTTCCTTTGGAATTGGAGAGAACTTCAGCTCTTTTTCACCGAGCATCTGTTTGCGGATATCTTTAAGCTGCGGTGTCATTTTGAAGTCGACTGGAAGCCCTTCAAAATTTGACTCATCAATATTCGCTAAGCTCCAAAGTGGACGCTCGAGTTTATGATTCGTGAGCTTTTCAATTCCCAGTTCATCAAATAGCTGAACGACAGCGCCAACCTCATCGAGATCTAAGACCAAAACTTTCGGGATGCGATTGCTTTTTTCTTTCCCCTTTTTTACCCGTTTGTCCCCAATTTCTAGCTCGAGATAGGTTCTACGCGAGATCACGCAGTCCCAAAGTCTGTCGACTTTAACCCCTTTTAACGCACCTTTTACTTCAATCTGCATTTCATACGTATCCATTCGATCTGTATGTGAAAGTGCTAACGTGAACGATGTCGGATCATAAATGAATTGATCGAGTAGATTTTGCGGACAGTTGAACTTGACCCGATGGTTATTGCGAGGAATTGTATCTGTCATGAATTCGATGATCTTCTTCTCTGTTCTCGCACTATAAACTTGACTTTGTGGATTGAATAAAAAGTCTCTAAAGAGGTCATCAATAATCTGCTGCTCTTCGACTAAGTTGCGCGCAACAATCCCCTCATCTGTGACAAAGGAGTCGACATCACTGAAAGTGAGCTGTTTAGAAGCGGCAGGAACAACATGTTCATCATAGCGAAATGAGAGGTTAGCTTCGAGTTCTCCATCGAGGAAAGAAAGATCGCAAATTGCCTCAATCGCACCGACATAGGGGAGCGTTGTAAAATGCTCTGTGACACCTTGGTCATCAACGACAGAAAATCTTGAGAGTTCGGAAAGCGCATTCTCCACAAATGTCCCGAAAAGAGGCTCAGGCACGGTCATATTTCGGATTGGAAGTAAACTTCTGAGGTGTTGTCTTGTAATTTCTTCTGGGAATCGGTAGTAGATATGGTTGTAGATAATCCCCGGCTTTGCGCACTCAAAAAAGCGCGCATCCTCTAAAACAACGGATTCTTGGTCGATAAGAAGTGTTGGATTGAGAAGGATTTTTGTTGTCGGCGGGTGGATATATTCAAGACTCATTTTAAGCTGAGCAGGCTGCATCGCAAAATGGACGGGCGACTCGAGGTTCCCTTCAAACAGACAGGGCAGCGTTGGGAGCTCTCCATCTGTCATTGTCCACCCTTTTTCTTTCATCGTCTGCGTTGCAATCTCGTACCCTTTAGCCAAGATCATTCCAAAAGTTTTTTGATCTAAGTGAGCCATTTTTTGAGCGCGTTCATGAACTGTTTTATCGGGAGTCTTTGCATGGTCAATCACAAGTCTTGCAATCTCTCTTTGGGTCTCATTAAAAGAGTCGAGAGAAAAGCGATAGCTCTTACCTCCAATAAACAAAGGCTCTTGATATTGGATCGCTTCTAAGAATTCATTGACATTGGGGATCTGAAGAGGTTTAGAACGGGACGTGAGACGCAGCGCAAGTTGTACCTCAACCCCCTTTTTATCCTCTTTCTTACCCGCGGAAAAAATCACTGCGAGTTCTGCAGGCTCAATTCTTTCCTCCTTATAGGGAAAGAAAAATGGGGATTTTGCCAAGAGACCAGAGGACTCAATGTACTCTTTAAGGAGCTCTTTTTGGAACTCCTGTCCTCTTCTTTCTTCCTCTTTAGACTCAGCTTCTTTTACTGCCTCTAATAGCTTTTCTTTCTCATCGTCGTCAAACCCCTTTTCTTCCGTCAAGCCATCTAAGTCAGTTTCTTTAGAATAATTGACAAGGATCTGATCCAAGTTGGCGTCTAAGTAATAAAGGACAGCAGCGAGATGTTGACAATCATAGTGGTATGGGCAATCACAATCTGAATCGATCGTCTCACTTTCGATGCGATCAATTTCGATCTCACTTTCATAAGCATTTTTATATTGACCGAGAACTTGAGCACTAATCCGAAGAGTATTTCCATCGAGATGAAGAATTTTTGCGGAAAGCACTTTATTGGCGTCAAAAAGTTGCTTCCCCTCTTTCAAAATCGCAGAGGAAAAATCCTGCTTAATTTTGCGTAAATTCAACATCTTCTAATCTACTACCTCTTCAATTTCAGTCATCTTAAGTCCCACACTCAAGCACATAATGTTTTTTGTTTTTAACGTTTTTCCAAATCGAGTGCAACGATTTTCTTGAATCCTCTTTTGATGAATTTAAATTCGCACAAAAATCACACTCTAGGGCTCTCTAGAGCAAAGAATTTGATATGGCATGGGTTTCCTCTTTTAGAAAAATCGAGCACCGCGCTATACTCGTCCTTCATAGCTATGGGGCTGCTTTAGGAAGCCCCGGTATATGCATTTGCGGGTGTAGCTCAGCGGTAGAGCATCACGTTGCCAACGTGAGGGTCGTGAGTTCAAGTCTCATCACCCGCTTTTTCTTCTTAACATCGTTATGGCCAAGGAAATTATGACAGAGCAAAAACAACAAGATTACAAATCTGAGGAAGTCACTTTTACCCTTTCAAGAAAAGAAAACTGCATCGTTGAATACAAAATCAAAGCCTCACCTAAACTTGTCGTTCAAGCTCAAAAACATGCCCTTAGAATCCTAGCGAAAGATGTTTCATTGCCTGGTTTTCGGAAAGGCAAGGCACCAGACCATCTCATCGCAAAAAAATATCCTGGCCCCCTTGATGAACAATGGAAAAAATCTGTTGCAGACCTCGCCTTCCAGGAGTGTCAAAAAACCGCACCGACTCCCCTCCTTGAGCACGATACACAAATTCAATTCAATGTGGAGAAAAAATCCGTAGAAGAGGGCGCGGAAATCACTTTATCATTCGAAACAGAGCCTGAAGTTCCAGAGATCGCATTTGATAAAGTAGCCATAACTGAAGTCCCTGTAGAAGCTGTCGATAAAAAGAAAGTAGATGAGACCATTGAACAAATTCGTCAGTTCTTCACAGAGTGGGAAACAATTTCTGACCGCCCAGTAAAAGAGAGTGATCATGTTGTCATCGACGTTGAAATTACTGAGACAACACCCCCGCAAAAAGCCCTATCAGAAGCTCGCTTCGAAGTTTCCAAAGAGAAAAACATGGCTACCTGGATGTATGATCTCGTAATGGGAATGAAAGTTGGTGAGTCAAAGGATGGTATCAGTCAGCCTGATGCCGATGCATCTGAAGAGACCAAAAAGGAAACACCCCCTAAAAAAGTTAAAGTCACACTTCTACGCATTGAAAAGGCCAAGCTCCCTGCAATTGACGATGAGCTCGCAAAAAAGGTTGGCGTGTCAACAGCAAAAGAAATGCGTGAAAAATTAGAAGCATTGCTCAAAAAACAGGCAGAAGACCATGTCAAAAAGAACTATCGCGACCAGGTCAACGAATATCTCGTCGAAACCTACCCCTTCGAGCTGCCAAAAACGATCCTTCAAAGAGAAACACAGTTCCGCATTAAACAGCTTGTCTCTGATCCCCAATTCCAAATGAAGCTCGTAAAGATGAGTGAAGAAGAGAAAAAGCAAACACTTACTGATATTGAAAAGATGGGAGAAAAAGCAGTACGCCTCTTCTATATCTCGCGAAAAATCATTAAAGACGAAAAAATTCAGATCACTCCTAAAGAAGTTAACCAAGAGGTTAAAACTCCTCTAGAAGCCATGTTTAGTGAGCAGACTGATATCTATAATCCAAATGAAGACTCACAAGAACAAAAAGCGATCGCCATGTCTCGCATCATGCTAACAAAAGCAGAAGACTTTTTGATTTCGAAAGCAAAAATTCAGCCTAAGCCTAAGGATACGCCTAAAAAAAAGACCCCTAAGAAAGAGACCAAAGGCACCGGTGAGAAAAAAGCAGCGCCTAAGAAAAGCACCGCAAAAAAAACAGCACCTAAAAAAACTGCCGCTAAGAAGGCAGCACCAAAGAAAAAAGAGAAATAAATTTTTACCTTTATGAAACACTTGACCTGAGAGTCATATGAAGTCTATAAAAAGGTAAAAAATCAAAAAGGATGCTATAGGACATGTCCCTTGTACCATACGTTATTGAAGATACTGGGCGCGGTGAACGCTCAATGGATATTTATTCGCGACTACTTAAAGATCGCATTGTTTTCATTGGAAGTGAAATCAACGACCAAGTTGCGAACGCAATTGTTGCTCAGCTGATCTTCTTAAGAGCTGAAGACCCCAAGAAAGATGTCAATGTCTACATCAACTCCCCTGGGGGATCGACTACAGCTGGCTTTGCGATATATGATACCATGCGTTTCCTTGGAGTCGATATCAATACATACTGTATTGGACAAGCAGCCTCTTTTGGAGCTCTTATCCTCTGCGCCGGAACACCAGGTAAGCGATTTTCGTTGCCGCACAGCCGCATGATGATCCACCAGCCCCATGGCGGTGTCACGGGAACTTCTGCTGATATTCACATCCAAGCTCAAGAAATTCTGCGAACCAAACAAACCATTGCAACGATCATAGCAGAACACACAGGGCAACCCCTTGAGAAAGTTCTTGAGGATTCTGAAAGAGATCTCTTTATGAATGCTGAAGAGGCCGTCTCTTATGGGCTGATTGACAAGGTAATTACCCCAAATAAGAAAAAGGATACCAAGTAATCCATGACTAAAAAAACCACCCTATCGAATGAAATGGCCACCTGTTCTTTTTGCGGGAGAACAGAAGATGCTGTCGAAAAACTGATCTCTGGACCGAATTCATTTATCTGCGATAAGTGTGTGCGTTTATGCATGGATATCGTCGAAAAAAAAGCTGTCAAGCATGAGCTCAAACTCCTTAAGCCAAAGGAAATCAAGGAACGCCTCGACGACTACATCATCGGACAAGAAAAAGCTAAAAAAACCATCTCAGTAGCCGTTTATAACCACTATAAACGGATCCGCTCACTTGCAGCTGAGTCGAAAGAGATGGAATACAGTAAATCGAACGTCCTTCTTCTGGGACCCACTGGTTCAGGAAAAACACTTATTGCCAGCACACTCGCCCACATTCTCGATGTCCCCTTTGCCATTGCTGACGCAACAACGCTCACAGAAGCAGGATATGTTGGCGAAGATGTTGAGAACATTATTTTACGCCTTGTGCAAAATGCCGACTACGACATCGCAAGAGCAGAACAAGGTATCATCTATGTCGACGAAATCGATAAAATTCGTAAAACGACTGGCAACGTCTCGATTACGCGGGACGTCTCGGGCGAAGGGGTCCAACAAGCACTCCTTAAAATCGTGGAAGGAACCACCGCTAACGTCCCTCCTAAAGGAGGCCGTAAACATCCGAACCAAGACTACCTCAAGGTCAATACCGAAAACATCCTCTTTATTGTTGGAGGCGCCTTTGTTCATCTCGATCAAATGATTGCAAAAAGGCTTGGAAAAGGAGTGATTGGATTTGGAGCAGCCGATGATAAGCACGAGTTTGACCCCACTGAGAAAAACTACCTCCTATCGAAAGTCGAAACAGAAGACTTAGTCCAGTTTGGACTGATTCCCGAGTTCATTGGACGCTTTAATAGTGTCGCTAACTGCAACGAACTCACCCTCGATGACTTAGTCACGATCCTTCTTGAACCAAAGAATGCGATCGTCAAACAGTATTCTCGTTTATTTGGTGAAGATGGAGTCGAACTCTCCTTTTCTCAAGATGCTTTAAAGGCAATTGCTGTAAAAGCTAAGAAGTCAGAAACTGGCGCCCGAGCACTCAGAATGATTGTGGAAAATTTGCTGATGGATCTCATGTATGAAGTCCCCTCAGACCCCACGATTAAAGAAGTAATCATTGATGCAGAGTGTGTCAATGACGGGAAGCCCCCTCAAATCAAACACTCCAAAGAAGAAGCGAGTTAAGGATATCTAAACTATTCCAAATAGGATAGTGTGCCTTCTTGAAATAATGTTTTAGGGACTGTTGGGAAAGTCCATTCTCACACATTTCTCGCCTTTTTTGGCAAAATCAAAATTTTTTCAAATTCCCTATACTTAGGCATATGCGAATTTTCAAAACTTTCAATTTTTCTCAAAAATTGCTGCAAAATCTGCAAAAAGCGACTTTCCCAACAGTCCCTTTACGTGCGCTTTGAGTCGGTAGTTTTTTTGAATTTTCCTGAGCCTTCATGGGATCAGTGACCATCAATGGCAATTCTTGACCCAATTTGTAGCGATTAGGTTGTAACTTCTTATTCATTGCATGCTGCTCCATCGCCGCTTCAAATGTCAAATAAGTCTTTTTCTCAAGAGGTGTACTCTTCCCCTTTTCATCAAAACAAAGTAGACGCCCTTCAAGATCACATTTCACTCTATCCCTAAGAGACAGCGAGTCTACCCAAATAGGGATTTCTGATTCGGCAATCATTTTAATCTCTTGACTTGGATCAGTACTCGCAACATACTTGACCACTCCACCAACTTCTACTCTTTGAACTTCGGCCCCGTGTAAGGGCTCTCCATTTATAGCCAACAGCACAGGCTGACCTTTCAGTGGCTGACCATCTTCATTGCGGAAAGCATGTTTAAGTCGGGGTTGCCAATTTATATCGAGCATCGGAGGAAGCTTAGCTCCTAATCCTGCAGCATTGAATCTTTGTCTTTTTCCACAAATAAATTCCGCCCCTTGATAGAGAAAGGCTTCTGCCCTGGGTTTTTTCATAGGGGTGAATGGGCAATGATCTTGTTGATAGCGATGAAGCTCGCGTGCAACACTCGCACCATCTTCTGTGTCAGCAACGTGAAAGACTAAAGAGCTAACTGCATCAATTGCTTCGCGTTCTTGCCATTGCACCTGATGAGCGTCCTTAAAAATAAGACCCGTTTTATTGACAATCGACACACGTTCCTTGAGGTCTTGGGCTGATTTCTCGGCCAATAGATAAAGATCAGCTTTTGCTAACTCGCGCCCAGTGACTCCATTTTCACAGTTTCCTTCCATGAGCATCATCGTACGCTCTACTTCATTCATATTCGCATAATACACCTCTTTGATGACCTCTTTAAATGCGTCGATCTCTTTATCTAGCTTAGTCAGCCCTTTCATATCTTTGGTATTCTGTTTCATTGATTGGCGAATGGTGATTTGCTCCTGCAAAACCTCGATAACAGCTTTTTTGAGTGCTTCTGCTGCCTCAACTTGATGAAGGAAGTCAGCACCCTTTTTCGACACTAAAAGTTTTTCTTCTTTTTTTTCGAAAAAGCCTCTTTTTTCATCACAAAAAGCATCTTTTCTGCTGTCTAACCTTGTATTTCGAGAACAGATGACCTGATTGACAGTAAAAAAATTTGTAACCATCATCTGGTGGCCAGCGGGGTTACCCATCTCATTCCGAATCCACTGTCTTTGACATGTACCCGTTTCCACCTCAGTATCCTTAAGCATCTCTTGGTTAATTTCAGCAAGCTGATCATAGACCTCATTCACGCGAGCTACTGCGACATCTTGACCCATTCCATTATCGATGAGCAACTGCTTAATATCTGAGTCAAAATTGAGAGCATAAAGCTTTTTAACTTCCTCCCCCTTCTCGTTGGGGAAATATGCAATAATCATATGGTTGGTGATACTATAGTAAATCGACCTTTGCTCATGCAAAAGGGACTGAATTCTTTCGAAATTCTTTAAAACAGCCATTTCCTTCTCGGAGTTTTCCATCTTAATAGGATTCGCTCCCTTGTTTTCATTTGCAGATAAGCAAATTTGTGCGTTCTCATGAATGTTTTTTTTCTGCTCATTTCCCCCTTCAAAAAGAAAAGATGAAGCAAAGGATGTAGTTCGGCTTGTCAAAGGTGTCAATTTGCCAAGAGAACCGTGCTCCTGAACACTTTCACACAGATCAGCCTGAAGTGCTCTATCTTTAGTGTTCACACAACTTTCTAATTCTAAAGATGATGATGACGAATTAAAAAATAAAGAATTAGTCATAAATTTACTTAAATTTACATTATTATAAACTAATTATATCATAATTAATTATTTTAATAAATTAAATAAACAAAAAAAAGACTGGGTTTTGAAACCCAGCCTCTTCTGAAGGTCTACTCCATGAACTCTTACGAATTCATTTTGTTAGCACTACTAATTGCAGCAATGTTTTGATCGACCTCAAGCGCCTTAGAAAGATTCGATTCAGACGCATTACGCTCTTGATTATCAATTGCTTGCATTCCTTGAAGTGCTGATTGAAGCGTAGATGCATGTGCTTGTTGAATGCCTTTGTCTTCATCAGCATTCGCAGCATGTGCTTGACCTGCACCATTCGATATCCCATTAATCGCTTGAGCAAACGTTGTAAGCTTTTGGCTTCTTGCACTGAGAGCATTCGATTTCGATTGGAAAGCTTCTTCTGCAGCTTTATACTTCTTCTCAATTGCCGCTCGAACATCTTTTTTCGTTTTATCGCCCACCGAATTATAAGCGTCGCGATCTTCTTGTTCCACGTGTGTAGACTTAAAGGTATTCCTGCCCAATTTCCGTTTCGAGCCCGTATAGAATTTATCCCTTTCTTTAAGGCTTGCAAGACGACTTTCGCTCTCAGTAGGTAGAGCCTTGTCCGATCCTACACTTGTCAATTCTTCAGAGTCGCTATCTACTGGATTTTCAAGCGTGGTCCTTCTATATCTTACTCCAGTCGCTGGACATGCTTCTTTGCCATCCATCATGTTTTTATAACCCTCTAACCCTTTCATTTGCGCATGACTCTCTTCTAAATCAGAGTCCCCTAGAGATCCTCCAACAGCAAAGGCAAATCCAACGCTTCCTCCAATGATAGAGCCTATTCCTTGAGAACGAAGAGCAGATGCTTCATCTTGTCCCATTTGTTCGTTAGATTTTGCTAATACTAAAGTAGCTTGTTTTTCTGCTTCTGCCATCTGTCTTTCTAAGTCATTTGAGAGGTTAGCAATTTGCATTAAAGCCACCGTAACATCTTGCAAAGCAGTTGTGGTCTCTGCAGACATCCCTGCAGAATATCCTACGCAATTTTGTGAAGCTGGATTGACATTTGTACTTTCTGACATGATGATAACTCCTAATTGTTTATTATTACGTATTACTATTTCTTTTTATTATACAGCTTGCATCAAAGCACGAGCAATCCCTTGGCCCGAAAGTGCTGGCGCATTAAATGTATCGACGATGTGCTCATACTCTTTCATCAGGTTTTTAAGATGGTCATTCAGCTGCTTGATTTCTGACTCGGCTACTTTATGCGTCTGTTCAAATAGTCCAGTGTAAGCTTTAAGATCTCCTAACTTCTCTAGAAGGTCTGCCATTCTCATCTGCTCAGCACCTTGACCGATCGAAGCTAAGCTACTGATCGCCATAGCTGCTACTTCCATTTTATAAGCTGTTGATACAATGCTTGCGACGCTTTTATCTAAGCGTTTTGCTAAGGCTCTTGCGATTCCGCTTCCAGCTTTTCCTGTAGCTGACTCTACACCAGCACTCACACCTAAACCTCCAGCTATAGCTGCTAATGCTGAAAGGACTTCTTGGATGATTTCAAAAGTTTTTTCATCTTTCTTATCAATCGCTTTTGCAAGATCTTCACCAATTGATGAAGAACCAAGTGTACTTCCAAAACCAACAAGTCCAGCTCCAACTTTTGGTCCAATTGCTTTTCCTATTCGCCCAACAGCACGCTTAACTTTGGTTCCGATTCCCTCTTCTGCACTGTCTTTAGCAGCTGTTTGAGCTCCTTCTTGAGCCCCTTCTTCTGCCCCCTCTTCTGCCATTTCTACAGCAGCGTCCTCGACTCCTTCTTCTGCCCCTGCAGCCAAACTTCCCACTCCAACCGAAAGCAAAGTCACGGCGTACAACATAAAGATATCCGCAGCTAGCTTTGAACCAAACGCTTTGGCAAGAGCCTTGGTAAGGTCTTGTTCGCCACCTGTAACATTCGCAATAAATAGGGCAGCCATTAAACCTGCAAGGACAAACTGTCCAGCAGCCATCGCTGCAACTGTCATGACAACCATCATGACATCCCCAACGATCTTCATCGCAGGGTTTTCTATCATCTTCTTTCCAAGCTTATGGGCATCGGACATGAGCTTGTCCATCGTACCCGTTTGTCCTACCATCCCAGCACCTGCAGCTGCAACTGCCTCTCCTAGCGCTTCCAAAGCATGACCAAGAAGCTTAAAGAAGTCACAAATCCATCCCCAGATCGAATGGGGCTTGTCCCTTTGAGCTTGTGCATATTTTTCAAGCGCCTGCTGAATTTTTTTGTTTGAAGCTTGCAACCCTTTGATAGTGGCCTCAGCAATCTTTTGCTGCTGCTTCATTCTATCTGCATTTGTTTTGACGGCAATCCTTTGAAGATCAATCAGCATACTTTGCATCTTAAAGATTGCATCCGCACCCTTTCCTTGGATCAACTCTATCAGCTGGTCTAACTCTTCCATCGATTCAATCATACGAGCAAGAACTTTTTTCACAGTTTCAGGATTGGACAAATCAAGATTAGGAAACTTCTGCTCCAAAAACTTAAAAGCCGCCAAGACTGTTAAGATAAAGTCGGGGTTCTTTTTTTCCTCTATGCTATATCCTGCAAACAATCCGGCAAGTGTTACTTCTAAATCTAGTTCATATACTGCTGCTTCTAAAAACGCTCCTAACCCTGGGCAGATGACGATACCACCACCGCCTTGTTCTTGCATTGCAACTTCTAACCAGTGGGCAATTTCTCTCTTATCCTGTTGAATTGATGGTAAGACTTCAGCTAGAAAAATTGCTAATTGCAATACTTCAGCCTTCTGCTCCATCACTTGTAACATCTGACTTTGCTCTGATACGAGACTCTTATCTTGCTGCTCTTGAACGTTGTCCAGCAAACTTCCTGTCATGAAAACCGCATTTTTTTCCGTAACCGGTGTTTGATGCTCGCCACCAAGGAGCCCTTTCTTGTCAGACTGCTCCGAAGTGAGCTCTGTAAAGAAGAGCTTTTGTTTTCTTTGACTCTCTTCTTCTTTTTTCTGTTCTTGTTGGAGAACCATCAGAGTAGACATATCACCAGCACTAAACTGCGGACCTACAGTCTCATATTTACCAACGCTTTCCACTGCTTGCGAGGCAGCGAGATTCATTGCTGAAAGCGATGCATGGAGTTTCACGACTCCATTTGAAAACTTGAATGGCTCCTCTTTATGATTTTGGGCTTCTATGTTTAGAGCATGTGACTGCTGTTCAATAAAATGATGTTCCATATATTTACTTCCTAATATTACAACTATTTTATTATCTCTTATGGGACTGCTTAAGAAATTCCATCCTCACACATTTTTCGCCTTTTTTGGCAAAATCAAAATTTTTGCAAATCTCCTATACTCAGGTATATGTAGATTTTCAACTCTTTCAATTTTTCTCAAAAAACGCCGCAAAATCTGCA
>JASBRR010000028.1 GCA_030149435.1 Simkaniaceae bacterium | reverse complement strand
TGCAGATTTTGTGGCGTTTTTTGAGAAAAATCGAAAGAGTTGAAAATCTACATATACCTAAGTATAGGAGATTTGCAAAAATTTTGATTTTGCCAAAAAAGGTGCAAAATGTGTGAGGATGGAATTTCCCAACAGTCCCTTTAGGGACCTAAATTATATATCCCCAACTAAAAATAACTATAGTTATTTTTTTAATTGATTGCTTAAGGATTTGTGTGCAAATGGGCTCTGATATTAGCGTTGCTTTAGGATTGCGCAATATGGCTGCTTTGTGCGATCAGGGAATTTTTAGAGCGAATTTTGAGTAGAGGGCATTATGTCAAAGGCAATCGCAGCATCATTTGAGCCATCCGATCATGAAAAGGTTGAGGCATTGGTCAATGAAAGCAATCTTTCGTATATTCTCATTACATGCACATCGCCAAGTCAAGCGGGGCAAATGAATGTGGAAATGTCGTGGAAAGGGGATGAGGATGTGATTGGGTACCTCATACAAAATGCCCAGGCCCGCTTAG
This sequence comes from Simkaniaceae bacterium, assembly GCA_030149435.1. Lineage (GTDB taxonomy): Bacteria > Chlamydiota > Chlamydiia > Chlamydiales > Simkaniaceae > JASBRR01. Next base: position 24,348 of record JASBRR010000028.1, on the reverse strand, counting down.
AATAGAAGGTTTCATTAAACCGGGGGATCGATTAAGATGTTGTTCCATGTTGCAGCAGTATCAAGAGTGGTTTACACAGTTTGAGGCGGAAATTAAGGAAGGCTTCTTTACCTTTCTCAAATTCCCAAGTATTAGCACTGATGAAGCGTATCGGAAAGAGACGCGTGAATGTGCTGATTGGGTGGGCTCTGTCCTTAAAGAAATGGGATTTTCCGTATCGACATGGGAGACCTCTGGACATCCCGTGGTTTATGGCTCACTTTTATCGGAAGTGGAAGGGGCCCCTACTCTTCTTTTTTATCAACATTATGATGTGCAGCCAGATATTCCACTTGATGAGTGGAAGAGTCCCCCTTTTGAACCTGAAGAGAGGGAAGGGGCGATCTACGCGAGGGGAGCTGTCGATAATAAAGGGCAGTGTTTCTATGTGCTTACGGCGCTGCGCGCTTTTCTCGAGAACAACAAGGCTCCTCCCGTCAATCTCAAGGTTGTGATCGAAGGGGAAGAGGAAGTGGGAAGTCTTGGACTTGAAGCACTTTTAGCTGTGAAAAAAGATGAGCTCCAAGCTGATTATGTGTTTGTTTCCGACTTTGATATGTTAGACGTGGATCAGCCTGCGGTCACGATTGGGTGCCGCGGGGTAGCGACTTTAAATTTGACACTGCGAAATAGTAGGGCTGACCTCCACTCAGGCTCTTTTGGAGGCGTGGTTACAAATCCTGCCACTCTGCTAGTGCAGGCTTTAAGCAAGTGTTTTGATGAGCAGGGACAGATTATTATTCCTGGATTCCACGATGGGATCACGCCCTTAAATGAGGAAGAAAGGGAAGCGTTATACTGGGAGCTGGATGTTAGAAATCATACTACGCCTTTTGGAGTGAAGGCTTTTATGAAAGAGACAAGTAAAGAGCTTTTAGAGTCGAACTGGCTTCTGCCGACTCTCGAAATCAACGGGATGGAAAGTGGCTATACGGGTGAAGGGGAGAAAACGATCATTCCTGCATGCGCTATGGTCAAACTTTCATGCCGCATTGCAGCAGGACAAGATCCCAGTCATGTGATAGACTCACTCCTCGCTTTCTTGCTTGGGCAATTGCCTGAGGGAATCATTGTGACTCCTGAAAAAGGGCATCAGGCGAAGGGGTATCGCTCGTCACCAAACTCTACGATTGTTAATATGGTAACAAAAGCGTATGAAGAGGTGTTTGAAGCGCCTTGTCGGAAAATTCTTTGTGGTGCAACTGTTCCCATTGTCCCCAAGCTTGCTGCAGCCAGTGGTGGAGAGCTTGCAATGATGGGTGTAGGTCTTGCAAAGGATGGAATGCACTCACCAAATGAGAGCTTTGATTGGAAGCGGTTTAGGCAAGGTTTTTTGGCAACAGCCATTCTATTAGAACAAGTGATTGGAGAATCCTAAAATGAATTCAGTATTACGTACGTTTAGAACGTGGTCGAACAGTTTTTTTGCTTCTGAGGAGACCCCCTTGTTATGGATGTTTTTAGGACCCTTTCTTATTATTTTGACCTTGGGTTTGGCTCCAGCTTCGCACTCAGCCCTGTTTCTTCCTCTCATGACAGCAGTCGGACTCATCGCCTCATGGAAATATAGAGGAAGTGGTTATGGTTTTGCACTTCTTGCATTTGTTCTCTACTTAGGAGTTTGTTCAGTTCTCGATTCCACTTGTTTCTCTCTATGGAATATTGCGAAGGGACTCTCTTTGATACTTGGTCTTACCGTATCATTTCTAGCAATGGAAGAAGGGAGAAAGTTCGCCTCCGAAAAAAAAGAGGAGCATGAGCAAACGCTTGCAAAGCTCCGTACATCGATTCATCACCTTGAAGAGAAAAGTGCATCAGATATACGCCTTTTTGAACGGGAGCAGGAGAGTCTCCAAGAAGAGCTTGGCAAGGCAAAAGAGGAGATCACGAAACTCCTCGGTCTTGTTGAAGGGAGCTCAATTGAAACGGAAAAGATGTTCAAGCAATACCAGACACTTTCTGAAAAGTCTTTAGAAGATCACAGAGAGAAAACGACGCTTCAGGTTTCACTTAGAGAAAGAGAGCGAGTGCTAGATGAGTTACAAACAGCTCATAAAAAACTGCAAACTGATGAGAAAGAGCATTTAGATCACCTCAATAACTACCGGGTGGAGCTTTACCAAACGAAAAATCTTTTAGAAAGCTACATTAAGAAAAGCGAAGAAAAAAAGGGAGAGGCCCAGAAAGTTGAGGTCAAGCCTGCTGAGCGCTCTAAAGATGCACTAGCGCGAACCCAACATCTCATTTTACAAGCTCTAGAAAAAGATAAGAGCAAAATTAAGTCGGCATATGAAACCGTTTTAAGCGAATACAAAGAGCTGAAATCGAGTGATGCTGACTCAGAGCAAACGCTCGCCAAGAAGCAGAAGCTAGAACAGACAAAAAGTGAGCTGATGGCGATCGAAAGAGAAATCTTTGTGCATCGCAAAAAAATGCAAGAGCAAGGAGCCCCTGTCAAAACTTAGTCGGGCAATGTCAAAATTTCGTGCCCATCAGCTGTGATTAAAATTGTATGTTCCCACTGAGCGCTTGCTTTTCCATCTGCAGTACGCGCTGTCCATTTGTCCTTAGGATCAATGATCCCTTTTCGCACTCCTGCATTGATCATCGGTTCAATCGTAAAAGTCATTCCTTCGGTAATAGGAATTTTTAACCGATTGTAATGGTGAGGAACTTGTGGTGCTTCGTGGAAATTGATTCCAACACCATGGCCAACGAATTGATCGACAACACTCACTCCTTGTGGCGCAGCGTAATCTTCAATCGTTTTTCCAATGTCTGAAACGAGCACTCCAGGTTTTAGAATGGCAATTGAGCGCATGAGGGACTCATAAGAGATGTCGATCACTTTCTGCTTTTCATCTGAGACTGCTCCAATCTTTACCATGGCACTGCAGTCTCCGTAATATCCATCTAAAATGGATGTGACATCAATATTGAGGATGTCTCCTTCTTTAAGAGGTGTGTCGTTGGGGATTCCGTGACAAATCACTTCATTGAGAGAGGTGCAAATCGCTTTTGGGAAAGGAGGCTCCCCATATCCCAATGGAGCAGGTATAGCGCCAGCTTTTTTGTGCAGAGAGAGGGCAAAGTCATTGAGCTCGTTTGTTGTCACTCCAGCTTTAGCTTTTTCACATGTCGCTTTGAGGATATTTGCTGCGAGCTTGCAAGAGGAGCGAATGCCTTCAATTTGCTCGGGAGTTTTCAAGATGATTTGGTAGGTTTTGTAATACTCGGCTTTGACTGCCTTAAAGTCTTTCTGGGGGAGGTTAGGGTAGTGACACTTTTTCCACTTCTTATTGCTGCCACACCAGCAGGGGTCATTTCTTGAAATCATAAAAACCTTTTCCGATCAATCATACGGGTAATTCACCTTTTTTAGGAAGAGGGCATGTGCGGGAGCTGTGACTGCTGCGCGTTTCCGGTCTTTAGCTTGCAGCAGCTCTTTTGCATCTTCGAGAGACATTTTCCCGAGTCCAACATAGATCACTGTCCCAACTAAGTTACGCGCCATTTTGTAGAGAAAATGATCGCCACAGATCTCAAGAGAAATGGTTCCTTCTTCCTTTTCAATGAGATCAAACCGTGTAATGGTGCACTCTGTGTTTGAAGAGGGAGATTCACTGATATTGCAAAAGGTCGTGAAATCGTGAGTCCCTTTAAATAGTTCCATGGCATCACGTACCTTTTGCCTATCTAAAGGGGTGAAGAGATACCAACTGTAGTGACGGTTAAAAGGGGAGTGGGCATTTGGAAGGGCTATATGGTAGTGGTACTCCTTACCTATGGCATTGAGAGTGGGGTGAAAACTCTCATGTGCCTCTTCCATTTGTGTGATTTGAATCGTTTTGGGAAGCATGCGGTTTAAGCTTCGTTGAAGGCGCTGAAGGTCGAGGGCTTCTTGCTCTGTAAAGAAGTTAATGACTTGGCCTTCGGCATGAACTCCGGCATCGGTTCGGCTGGCTGCTTGCAATGTTAGAGGCTCTTGCAGAACTTGCCTCAGAAGTTCTGTTAAGACTTTTTCAATGGTGGGGCCCTCTGCTGCTGTCTGCCATCCAAAGTAGCCCGTGCCATCATATTTCAGAGTGCATTTGATATTTTTCATGGCAATAATAATAAGGGAATTTCCCTTATTTTGCACTGAGTCCGCTGATAAACATTTGTACGGAAATTAGCGTGAGGAGAAGGCCCATTAAGCGCTCTGTTGCTGCAACACCGCGATCGCCAAGGATTTTCTTTAAGAACGGAGAGCTCAGCAAAATAATCGATGAAGCGAGCCACGCAATAGAGATGGCGCCAATCAGCCTATAGGGAGCGACTTTGTGGGAATAGATGATTACCGATGCGAGGACAGCCGGTCCCGCGACTAGGGGAATTGCAAAAGGGACAATAAAGGGTTCTCCCTTATGCGCTGCATCTGCCGATTGATCTGTGTGCTCGGGAAAGATCATGCGGAGTGCAATGATAAAGAGAATGATCCCTCCTGCAATGCTCACGGTTCTTTGATCAATCCCTAAGAGCTTTAAGATATGCTCTCCAACGAATGCAAAAAAGACAATGACAACTAAGGCGATGATGAGCTCACGCGTAATGATCATATACTGCTTTTTTGGTGGAATATCTTTAAGCATCGATACAAATAGGGGAATATTCCCGACTGCATCGATTAATAGAAAAAGGGAAAAGGCCATGGAGATAAGATCTGTTCTCATGCTTTTAGCTCATAGCATTAGTGTGGATTTAGTGTCGATGTGTCTTTCTCTATCACATTTAATGTGCGCCCAATATAGCGCATTTGCTCTTTGGTTAAAGGGTAGAGAAAAAGTATGAAGTCTTGGTTTTTCTCGAACGCCGCTTTTGTCCAGTTGGCAGATCCTAGAATCAATGTCTTTCGGTCAATGACTGCCCACTTGTGGTGAAAGAGGGGATAACCTTGACTCACACTAACCCGAATCCCCTCATCTAGAAATTGGTTTACTGCTTTCTTCGAAGCGCCTTGCGCTGTATAGGCATCCATAAAAAGAGAGACCTCCACACCGCACTTTGAACGCTCAATCAACTTTTCAACAAGCAGTGGATGGGTAAATGTAAAAAGGGCGAGCTCTACTTTTTCCTTAGCTAAATCCAGGTGCTTTATGAGTTCATCGAGTGCTTTCTTCTGTGGCAAGAGGTAGAAGTCCACTTGTTGCTCTCCAACTTTTGTATGCAGTTCTGGTTCTTCTTTTTTTATTCCTTTTGCGAGCTTTTTGGAATGAATTCCGAGCAAAAAGTTATCGTGCATAACCAAAGAGGAGAGAGTGAGGTTTGCTGTTCCTAAGTAGGAAGTCCTTTCATCAACAATCATCCACTTCGAGTGCATCAGCCCCTTACCCTTGATCGGGCGCAAGTGAAAGTGAGGGTTTTCGAGCTTGTGGAGTTGGGGAGTCGATTTTTTGTGGTAGGTGATATCGACATCAATTCCTTCAACTGCTTTTTCTTGGAGTGTATCTAAGAGCTCGTCATCGGTGAGGGCATAGGTGTGTATGGAGATCGACTCTTTAGCTTTTTTTGCGGCTTTAAATGTGATCCTTCTAAGGTCTTCACGCAGATGATTCGTGTACATGAGTACAGGCTGATCATGACTTGGAAGAGAGATGTGGATTGCATAGTAGGGGAGAAATAAAACGAGGAAAAATACTCCGCATAGGCTGAGCTTTTTCCCCATTTCTTTAGACTTTTTGTCCTTCTGCTCTCATCTTTTTGACAACAGCAGCAAGGCCAATCTTATCAATCGTGCGCATAGCACTTGTCGATAGGCGAAGCGTGATAAAGCGATTTTCTTCAGGGAAGTAGAAACGCTTTTTCACTAGGTTGGGAAGGAAGCGGCGCTTCACTGTTCCGGTCACGTTTAGACCGATCCCTTTGTTCTTTTTCGCGATTCCTCGAATCGAGTAACTCTTTCCTCGTCTAGGCTTTTTGCCTGTGACTTGACACTTTTTTGACATAGCAATTCCCGGATCAAAATAATTATAAGCGAAATTGTACCATCTTTTTGATTTTAGCTCAATAGGAGGTTGTGCTATCATAATTAACCCATTGGTCTTCAGGAATCTTTTAAGATCTTTGAACATTTTTCTCCTCATAAATAGCGCTTTGGCTATTCATTTCGTCTAAAACTATCCAAATCTCATTAAAATTTTCAATAAATCCCAATAAGTGAATTTTGATAGCATAACCTCAGGTAGCAAAACCTCCAATGGGTCACTTCTAAAGATTAGTGCTTGCTCGAAATGGCCTGGAGATGTTTAAAATCTTTATGCATACGGATCCCATGGAATTTTAGGGGTTCTCAAGAGGAAATGGCAATGCCCATCTATGATATTTTTGAACATGTCGAGAAGCATCTCGACCAAGAAGACCAGGCAGCAGAGCACATTCATCTGTCGAAGAAGTACTCTGAGCTCACCTTAGGTCGTGAGGAGCTCCCCGCGAAGAAGAGCTCAATCTTCTCCTCTATTGCCGCACGCCTCTTCTTTTTTATCCTCTTCCTCACAGATATAGGGTGGGGACTCCTCTCGACTGGACTCTTTTTGGGGTCGCTCATCCTGAATGCCATGACTCTTTTTAAGGTCCCCAAACTCAATCAGTTTTTTCTCCGCCGCTATCTCAACATCAAGCGGGCTTTTATATGTGGCTTCTCCCTCTTCGTGGCTCTCTTCAGCCCCGCTCTAGGGACCATGTTTGCCTGCACCTACTTCCTGATGTATGACAAGAAAGGGGTCGAGGAAGTCGTTCCCAGCATCCTTCAAGATCAATTCAAGGAATTTTTTCCCAGCTAGGGATGTTCATTTGCCTCTGATGCCTATTTCATACGCCCTCAAAATATAAGTGACTAACGATCAGCATGTTGTTTGGTGTAGCTGTTCGAAAATCCCTTGATTTCTTGAAAAAAAGAACCGTTTGACTTTCCAGAGATCCTTCGGGGGATCGGCTAACTGCTCAATGTCAGTTTTAACTTTGCTCCTACACAGTCCCATTCTTTCTTTTTTAAAAAAATGCTTTGTGGTAGTTTTCCTGCCGCTTCATAATTATTTGAAAGGATAAGTAACATGTCACTGTCTGTCTCGGGTTCAAATCCAGGAGCGCATCTCTCACAGCTCCCTACCAATACTACATATCTCAATGCAGATCCTAGGAAAATAGAGCAGACATGCAAAGCAATCAATCAGTCTCGTGGTCACCGGGGGAACTCTTATCGGATCATTCTTCAGGGACATCAAGGGATGATCGAAAAGTTAGAGAGTGAGGTGCGCTCTCCGCTCCTTGCTGATCGTTTGGATGATGTTTCAAAACAAGTCTCATATCTTGGAAATGCTTTAAATGTCATTGAAGAACTTATCCCTAGTGATGTTGGGGGAAGAGATGAACTTATTCTATGGGTTGAACAGCTAAAGAGTCGCTGCACTCAGTATACAACGACTGTTTGTACGATAGGTCTTATACGTTCATTTGGGCAGTATGAATATGGGTCTTTGGCGGATAGTGACCTAGAGAGGCGCAAGATTTGTCCTATCCTATCAATAGATGGGGGCGGAATTCGCGGCATTATTCCCGCGAAAGTTTTGGTGAAGATCGAAGAGATTACAAAAAAAACGATCGCCAAACTCTTTCGGATCATTGGAGGCACATCAACTGGAGGAATTTTAGGACTGGGACTTGTGAAGCCCGATCCAATCAATCCAAGTCAGCCTCAGTTTAGTGCAAAAGATCTTCTTAAGATGTACACAACACAATATAAGGAGATCTTTAGAGAAAATGTATCTAGCAGAGATCAAGCTTCCTCAAGCTATCAAACGCCGACGCTGTTTCAGGAGAAGTTTCGCGGGACTCCGATGTCTTCGGCTCTAACCCATACTCTGATTACAGGGAATACGATGGGCGCTATTCGGCAGAGGGCAGAGGGTGTTCTGACATCAGCCGCTTCAGCACTGTTTTCAGTTGGAAGTGCATTGGCGGGCAATGGGCCGATGGAGTTGATTTCTTTTGATGCGGCTCCAAGATCTGTGGCGTGTTATACGAAGCAGGGAACAACAACTCTCTCTTATCGATTGCAAGACGTTCGGACCGATCTTAAAGGGGATCGCAGTGAGGTCAAAGGGGACATGCGGATGGCGGATGTCGCCCAAATTACCTCAGCGGCACCAACATACTTTCCAGCAGATGGGGAGCGCGTTGATGGTGGGGTCTTGCAAAATAACCCAGCGATTCCAACTTTATTAGAGGCACTTCATCGGAAGGCAAAAAAGGCGAACATCTTCATGCTCTCTTTGGGAACAGGAGAACTCTCTCATAATGCTCCAGTGCAGAAAGAGTCTCCAAAAGAGACAGGAGTCAAAGCCTGGTTTCAAGCCACACAGACAAAGGAAGAGGAGGAAGTTGTCGCGAATCTTTTGGAGGCAGGAGCCTACCACAGGTTACAGCATCTCTTTCAAACAAGAGTTCCCGACCACGATGCAAAAACGCCAGAAGCAATTGCCGAGCTCGTAGCGTGCGGCGATGCCCTAGTACAGCGCAATATTCACGTGATTGAAGAAATCTGTGAAATTCTTGAGCCGGGTTGTACTCGGCGCTAGAGCTTTAGCTCACTTTAAAGGTGATTGGCTCGCCCTCTTTTTCTGAGAGGGTAACTGTATCGCCTTTTTTCATTTTTCCACCGAGAATTGCATTCGAGAGCATGTTAACAACCTCTTTTTGGATGAGCCTTTTGAGAGGACGGGCTCCAAAGAAGGGGTCGTACCCTTGGATACCTAACCTTTTGACCAGTGCAGGTGACCAATTAAGGGTAATTCCGCGCTCTTCCATCCGCCCTTTGACAAAACCGAGCTGGAGGGTAACGATCTTTTCCATCCCTTTTTCTTGGAGAGGGAGGAAGGGAAGGATTTCATCCAGGCGGTTGATAAATTCGGGGCGGAAGTGACGCTTGATCACGGGATCTACAATTTTTAGCACCGCTTCTTGGGAAAGATCTTTAGCCCCAGACTGGATGTGTTCTAAGAGTTCCTGAGAGCCGAGGTTAGAGGTCATGATAAAGAGGGCATGCTTACAGTTAACTGTGCGCCCTTTACTATCAGTGATCCTTCCATCATCAAAGACTTGGAGCAAGATATTGAAGACGTCAGGGTGGGCTTTCTCCACCTCATCGAAGAGTACAACGGAGTAGGGGCGCCGTCTTAGCGCCTCTGTGAGTTGGCCACCTTCATCAAAGCCAACATACCCTGGAGGGGAGCCGATAAGTTTAGCGATGCTGTGTTTTTCCATATATTCTGACATGTCAAGGCGAACAATCGCTTCTTCTTGATCGAAGAGCTGCTCAGCAAGGGCTTTTGCGAGCTCTGTTTTTCCCACACCAGTCGGACCGACAAATAGAAAGGCGCCCAGCGGGCGATTGGGGTCACTGAGGCCAGAACGGGAACGTCTGATGGCTTCACTGACGGCTTCAATTGCAAATTTTTGTTCTATCACGCGTCCTTCAAGTGCTTCTTCTAGGTGGAGGAGTCTCTCAGATTCCCCTTCGAGCATTTTATCGACGGGGATTTTGGTCCACTTAGCGACAATTTCTGCAACAAGATGTTCATCGACCTCTTCGCGGAGGAGTCTGTTGGGTTCATTTTGGAGGGTGTTTTGCAATGACTCGATTTCTTTCTCGAGAGCAGGCATCTGGTTGTAGCGGATTTCCGCTACCCGGTTGTAGTCGGCCGCTCTTTCCGCCTCTTCTTCATTGAAGCGGAGCGTTTCTAGATCGACTTTCTTTTGCTTGATCTCTTCGATACTTTTCTTTTCGCGGCTCCACCTCTCTTTAAGCAAATCGAGCTCCTCTTTGATGGAACCAATTTTTGGCTGGAGCTTTTCGATCTCTTCTTTTGCAGCAGCGGTTTTTTCCCGTTTAAGCGCCTCCTGCTTCACAATAAGTGTAGAGAGTTCCCGCTCTTTTGTATCGATAGGTAGAGGGCGGCTGCTGATTTGGATTCGGATGAGGCTTGCCGCTTCGTCGATGAGATCGATCGCTTTATCGGGAAGTTGGCGATCGGAGATGTAGCGGTTTGAGAGAAAGGCAGCAGCGTGAATGGCTTCTTCTGTGATCCGCACCCCATGAAAGCTTTCATACCGCTCTCTAAGTCCTCGTAGGATAGACATGGCATCTTCTAAAGTGGGCTCAGGGACGAGAACTTGCTGAAAGCGGCGCTCAAGAGCGGGATCTTTTTCAATATATTTTTTATACTCATTTAGAGTTGTGGCACCGATACAGTGGAGAAGTCCTCGCGCGAGTGCTGGCTTTAAAAGGTTGGCAGCATCCATAGCTCCTTCTGTTGCTCCAGCTCCAACAAGGGTGTGGACTTCATCGATGAAGAGGATGTATTGCCCATCACTTTTTTCTATTTCTTCGAGAATGCCTTTGAGCCTTTCTTCAAACTCACCACGGAATTTTGTCCCGGCAATAAGGGATCCCATATCCAGAACCATCAGCTCTTTTCCTCGAAGGGTGTCAGGGACATCATTTTGAATGATGCGGTGGGCTAGACCCTCTGCAATAGCTGTTTTTCCTACACCCGGCTCCCCAATCAGAAGAGGGTTGTTTTTTGTGCGACGGCTGAGGACTTGAACGGTGCGACGGATCTCTTCGTCCCGTCCAATGACAGGGTCCATCTTTCCCTCTTTTGCTAAGGCCGTGAGGTTTTTGCAAAACTTTTCTAAAGCATTCATTCGACTTTCTGCTGATTCAGAATCCATTTGCCGACCTCCTCGAATTTCCCGTATTTTTTTTTCAATATCACTTAGCGAGATGTTTGCCCGCTTTTTCCAATCATCAAAAAGGGGCGCTCCTCCCTCCCAAAACAGATAGAAGAAGTGATCGCTACCGATGTAAGAGTCCTTCCATTTTTTTGCTAGGGCGCTTGCATTATTGATCCGTTTTTGCAAGGCCATACTGGGCTTGGGTTCTTCTGCTTTCCCTGCGAAAGTGGGCAACGACTTTAATTTCTGTTGGATCTCTTTTTTGAGAGGTTCGGGATCGAGTTTTAGGCTTTGTGCAAGGGTGCTAAAATACCCTTTCGGATCTTTAAAAAATGCGTTTAAGAGATGCTCATCGGTCATCTCGGTTTGATTTCTATTTTGAGTATCCTGAAGACCTGTTGATAGAGCTTCTTGCACATGCTCTGTGAACTGAACCATGAGGTTTCCTCCTTCTAGCAAGAATATGTATACTACTGACACAAGTAATTTAAATTGTAGAGGGAGTTTTGTCAAGAAATCATTAGACAGCTTCACACATACACCTTCAAAAAAAAAACTTTCACAAAAACTACCTTTTCTATATCTTCCTCGATTGTTATGTACTTATCAGATCTCTCCAGGACTTCTCTTCAATGCTTTACTCATAGTCATCCGTATGAGTCTAACCGAGTCTGTTTCAAGATTTGGAAAAGTTCTATAGCTTCTTCTTTGTTTCAAAAATATGTTGTAGCGACATCAAACGGGATGTTTTCTCATACAACTATTCATTTTAATAGGAAGCGTTATATCTATCCTGAACCTTGTAATATTTCTGCTTTCAAAAAACCTAAAGACAAAATTTCTGGAGGCGACAAAGAACTAATGATCAATCATCCTACGAATCTTCTTTTTGCAGGTGGATGTGCTACAAATGCTCCTTATATTGGAGCTCTTTCGGCTTTAGAACATAAAAGCAATCTCAACAAACTCGTTAGAGTCGGAGGGACATCAAGTGGTGCAGTTGTCGCTGCGATTTATGCATCTGGTTATAGAGGAAAAAACTTAGAACATCACCTGCAATATGACCTTAAAAAATTTTTAGTTAAACAATATTCTACTGATGATGTGTGTCAAAAAGTGAATCTTGGAGTGACTCGTGAAAAAAGAATTTTTATTCCGATGTTACACCTATTCTCCCTTTATTCTCGTTGGGGTCAGTTCACTAAGGATATTGATAGAATAAAGAATTCGAGAGTTTCTTTTGATCATATCACCCATGGGCTCTACGATAGAAAAGCTTTTTGCTATTGGCTGAATAAAAGAATAGAGGAAGGAACAAGTATTAAGAATTGTACGTTTGGAGAATTAGCCAACCTCGTTAAAACTAATCCTGATCGCTATAAGCACCTTCATGTTTTTGCTAACGCTCAAAATAGAAGTGGAAAGCTTTTTCATTTTAGCTCAGAGAGTAAAACTTGGAATGACTTAGTCATAGCTGATGCTGTAAGTACATCGATGACATTTCCTGGAATCATTCGGACCGGTCATATGCGGTTCAAAAGGCATGATTCGAAACTTTATTTCAGAGGTGATTTGCCTAAGGATCTTATTGTTGGACATCAAAGTCATTTTCCTATTCATCTTTTTGATCTAAAAAAATATGGTGGTAAACATGGGGAGCCGAACAATCATACTCTTGGAATTCGGCTCACGAGTTGTGCGCCAAGTAAAATCAATCTTGCTAGAGCTTTAAATCCAAATCATTCACTTAATATGACAAGAGCTGTTTTTGCTCAATATCAACATTTACTCGATTGTCAGGAAAATATAAGTAAAATTGATTCTTACAATGTTGTGACGATTCCAGTTGGAGAAATGAAGAGTGAGAAATATGACATACACCATTTAGCTCATAAGAGACTGGTAGAAGCTGGCTATCATGCGATTACTGCGTTTTACAATGTGAATGATCCCCCAAAACAAAGTTGTTCTGAAGTTGAGCTGAAAGAGAATTCATAGAAGATATTCCACTATTCCTAGGGAGTTTGCATCGGTGGTTCTTTTTTGAAATGCCATGCTAGCCTTGGATTCTCCTGGATTGCTTAGGGGACTGCTTAAGAAACTCCATTCTCACATCTTTTGCTCCTTTTTTGGCAAAATCAAAATTTTTGCAAATCTCCTATACGTGAGGTATATGTAGATTTTCAACTCTTTCGATTTTTCTCAAAAACCGCTACAAAATCTGCAAAGAGCGACTTTCGAGAGCAGTCCCTGAAGATGAGAAAAAGGGCTCCGCTGATTGAAAAGAAAATCGATAAGATGTAACCTTTTCTTTGCAATTTTTTAACAAAGGACAGAAGATGACAACACCACTTTCAGAACTTGTAAAAGGGCAAGTAGACATTTGTTATGAAGAATCGAGTCAAGACAAGGGGAAGATATTTTTTACGGTTAGTTTGAATGGCACGGCCTGGGGAACGCCAGTTCCAGCTAAAACAGATAAAGCAAAGCTTTCCGCTATGCTGGACGAGAAAACAGCTGAAAAGGTTGCAACGCTTTTTGATAAAATTTCTGGAGAATTTGATCGCGCCTTTGAGAAAAATCCAGGATATCAAAAGTTCAGAGCGATTCAGAATCAAGTAGACATCACTCCACACGAAGCGTTTGTTCATTTATACGGGACTCCAGAAAATATGGAGGGGTATATGGATGGAAACCCAAGGCCACCAGAAACAAGTACCAAAACTTATATCCGAGATGCTGTTCGCTTTGGTCCTGTTGATGGGATGGAGGATGTGCCGGCTTATGATCGGGCCACACCTTGGAGTGGAATGATAGGTTATCGCCTTCCAACTCAAGAAAATCCTAAAGCTGAAGTTCTAGGAAGAGCTGCCAATGGTGGCGGTCGTGTTAATGGTTACTCAGAATCGGGGATTTTTATCGAGAAAGAGCAGCGAGGCAGCAGGCATGGTAGAAGTGGCATCGTTGCGCTATTTGTTCACGCTTGGTTTTTCTCTAAAATGAGATATCCAGTAGGGGAGCATGAGGTGAAGCGTTTCACTGGTACGATTAGTCCTGAATCAAAAAGGGCGTTAGCTTTTATTGAGGGTATCAATACAGAGCTTAAGAAACCTGTGATTACAAATCAAAATCCCACTAAAGACTTTGCACCGTATGGCAAAGAGGCACCACGTGATCTTTATGGCATCGATGCAGGTGATATTGATAAAGTCATTCATGCGATTGGGATTGAGAAGATTTTTGTGAATGGAAAGCCAGCGAGCGCTTTTTTTGAAGCTAAAAAACAAAATCCTGACGATGATAACAGTTAATAACTATTTTTAAAAAAAATTATATAAGGTATGTTCTTCTCTGAATGGATAAAGCGAGTTCATTAACCACGTAGATTTAGTTTTGAAAGATGAGTCATCGATATCAGTCAGAAGATGCGACATACCTTTACTTAAATCGATCAGGTTTTCTTTGTATTGGTGACGGGTATGTCCTTGCCGACTTTGAAGATACTTATAGTCAGGCGATCTCAAGGCGGCTCTCTACATTCGGCCCTTATAGGTATGACGAATATGTGTTTGATGAGAAGGAAGTAAAGCAGGTGATGGACACATCTGATGCGAAGAAGCTGTTGAAGCACTTGTGTCAGCTCCCTTTTCGTATTCCAAGCCATAACAAAAATGGGGGTTCTAGAAGTTTACTTATAGGATCTCGCATTGCGACAAGTGGAGAAAAAGAACAGCTGCTAAAAGAAAATATCGAGAGCTTGTTTAAGAAATCGATGGTGCTCAAAGCGAAGACAGAGCGCCTTAGGGATGGCTTTTCTCCACCTAATCCGTTAGACTACTATCGTCCAGAAACTTCACTTGTTTTGCCTTTTGACGCTCTTGAACCCTTGGAAGAGCAAGAGCAGCATGCTTCATTTGGTGCTGAGGCTTCGAGCCTTGTTTTAGACTTTGTTCCTCTTGTTGGTTCAGCAAAGTCTGTTGCCCAGGTCATCGCAGGAGAAGATATTGTGACGGGAAATCCTGTTGATCGTCGGTGGGAGGCTGCAGGCATTCTAATTGGACTCATTCCATTTGGAAAACTTCTGACTAAATATGTCAAAAGCTCCAAGCTTTTCAAAGTGGTAAAGAAGGAGCCCACTGCTATTCAACGTGCAAATGACATCGCGGCGGGGAAAGGACCCGGCTATAATTTTACTGGGATAGAAGATGGTGTCAAATACAGACATAATAGTCCGCCCTCAACAAAAAAGACATTCATTACAGATAAGAAGCATGTGGAAGATGCGATTGGCTCTGTAGATGTGAATAAAAATGTTCATGAGATTACATCTGAACAAGCTAAGGTTCTTGCAGAGAATTTGGGAATTCCTGAGGCAGCAACGAAGTATGGGGGAACGCTTAGTGTAATTGATAAAGTGGATAAAAGGATGCCTGCTTTGCCAATGGGAGGAAATAAGCAGTTTTTAGGTCCTGGTAAAGGACTACCTGGTGGGGGACCAGAAGTTGTGATCAATCCCATTAATAATACAGCAACAGAAAAGACAATTCGACAAATTCATATCAAAGTAAAAGACCTTACAGAAGCTGAGAGAAAAGCCCACCTTCGTGAAAAGCTTAACTACAGTACCAAAAAAATGGAGAGATAAATCAGACTCTTTGGACAGTAAATCCGCTTGCTAAGTATGACATTGTCTGATAGATTTTCATGCCATCATTCTAAGGTGTCTGATGAATATAGAAGATTTCAAGTTGCTGATAGCTCAAAACCCAGTTCTTTGGTTTTGTGCGATTTCAGGCACGGTTATTTTTTTGATTCAGTTTATTCTCAATTTATTCATTGGAGATCATGAGCACCACGCTGAAGTGGGAAGTGAAGATAATGGAGAAGGTGATCTCAAGTGGCTTAGCAAATATGCAGTTTCGGGTTTCTTGATGATGTTTGGCTGGATTGGCCTAACCTGCGTTAAGCAATTTGCATTGCCCCTTTGGGTTGCGATCGTCGTTGCCATTCTCTCAGGATTCTTCACCGTTTTCTTACTTAGATTACTGTTTCGAGGAGTCCGTCGGTTGCATAGCCCTGGAAACGTTTTTAACATTGAGGATGCAATCGGTAGAGAAGGGGAAATCACCCATCGAATTCCAGAAAATGGTGTCGGATCTATTTCCCTTCTCATCGATAACTTCCGCTATGAAATTGGCGCGATTTCCACAGGAAATAAAGAACTGCCTTCATTCACAAGAGTGAAGGTCATAGATAAAACAATCGACAACATTGCGGTTGTCATTCCGCTGTAGGACAGGAACTTATGGATATTCATTACTTAGGCTCAGCCATCACTGTATTTGTGCTTTTCTTTTTTTCAATTGCGATTTTTTTGGCAAAACTCTATCGAAGATGCCCTTCCAATAAGATTCTTGCGGTCTATGGGAGATTAGGAGGAAATAAAACAGTTCAGTGTTACCACGGGGGTGGAACCTTTGTTTGGCCTTTGATTCAAGGATGCGCCTACTTAGACTTAACTCCGCGCACCATTCACATCCCACTCCGAGGAGCCTTATCTCATCAGAATATCCGGGTCAATGTTCCAAGTACTTTTACAGTAGCCATAGGTGTGATCCCCGAAATTATGAACAATGCAGCCATTCGTCTATTGGATTTAGATCATAGGGGGATTGAATCGATGGCAACAGAGATTATTATTGGCCAGTTGCGCCTAACTGTTGCCTCACTAAGGATTGAGGAGATCAACCAAGATCGCGAGCGCTTTTTAGATTCGATCAAAAAGAATATTGAGCCTGAGCTCCACAAAATTGGCCTGACTTTGTTGAATGTCAATATCACAGATATTACGGATGAGTCGGAATACATCGAGAGCATCGGAAAAAAAGCATCGGCAACAGCTGTCAATCAAGCAAAGGTCGATGTGGCAGAGCAGGAAAAGCAAGGGGATATTGGGAAGAGCTTAGCGGAGAAAGATCGCCGTGTTTCCGTCGCCTCCTACCATGCTGAAGCCGTAAAAGGGGAGAACGACTCCAAAGGGGAAATCGCCATGACCAATGCTTCGCTGGCGGAAAAAGAGGCAGAAGCAGCACAAAGGAGTCAAGTGGCAAAACAGCATGCAGAAGTAGAGATTCAACGAGCGAGAGCTCTTGCTCAGAAACAACTTTTGGAAGCTGAAGAGGTTGTGCCGGAAGAGATCAAGAAAAGAAAGATTCAGATTGAAGCCGAAGCTGAAGCGAAGAAAAAGGCTCTAATGGCTCAAGGAGAAGCTGAAGCAATTTTAACCATTAAGCAAGCAGAGGCCGAAGGAATCCGAAGGCTTCTAGATGCCAAAGCAACGGGTTACAAAGAGCTGATCGAGGCTTGTGGAGAAGATGCGAAGAGTGCATCGACGATGCTTCTCATCGAGAAGCTTGAAGAAATTGTGCGGCTCCAAACGGAAGCCATCAAAAATATCAAGATTGATAAGATTACTGTGTGGGACAGTGCAAATGGCTCTAGCGGGGAAAAAGGCTCGACTACCTCTAACTTTATCAGCCAGTTTGTCAAATCCCTACCTGCTTTGCATGATGTGACTTCTATGGCGGGATTAGATTTACCAAAATATCTCGGGAAAGTTGCTCACCCTGAAAAGCAGGGTGAAAAAACTGTTGAGGAAGAAGTAACTGCTCTTTAAAGAGCTCATTGTTTTTAGTTTCTTAGATTGGGTGTAGAAGACTTAGATGTGTTTGGTTGGTCAGAGTATTTTTCAGCGACAAGAAATTGCTTACCCTATAGCTTTTTATAGTATTGCATTTATAGCTGGGTCGAGTCGAGGCATTCACTACTTTCCCAATGCATCATCAGGAGGGCTTTTCCTTTCCGCTACTATTGCTGGGGGAGCGGTCAGTTTATGTCATCTTCATCCTACCTGGAAGCTCCATCCGGTTTTATCGAAAATGATCTCTATTGCGATTTCATCTTTCGCGACTCAACTTGCTGTTCATTCTTTAAAAGGGAGGGTTTCATTATCTTTCGAAAGCAACTTGAGGGTCAATATTCTTTTTGGTTTCTGTTCTCTTTTTATCAGTTCGCTGTTTCCTTACATAGACTTTAATGAACTCGCAACGCCTGCTCCAGAGAAAGCAAAATATGTATCTCCTGGCACTCCTGAGCTCACATTTTATCGAGATCCGATCAATGATCAGGAACGCCAGGCAATGCCTCACGCAAAGCATACAGCTTTTCTAGGGAACTTTTATCCGTGTACGATTCGCATCATGTGCGGAGACGGTAAGATCAGGACGTTTCGCAATGCAGAGGCAGCGTATCAAAGTGGGAAATTTCCCTACAATCCTCAGCTCATTGAAGCCTTCACTTCCCTCGATGGACACCAAGCTTGGAGTTTTGCTCAAAAAAACCGAGAAAAGCAAGACCCTAACTGGAAAAAATCAAGCCTCAATTGGATGGAAACAGTTGTCGTCGCAAAGTTTGATCAAAATGTCAAGCTGAGAGAGTTGCTGTTAGCTACCCAGGAGTTGCAACTGACTGAGCGCACTCCAAAAGCAGGTAGAGATACCTTTTATGGAACCAATCCTGATGGTACGGGAGTTAACCATTTGGGTGATCTCCTCATCAGGGTACGTACTGAACTTAGACGCGATGCAATAGGTGAGTCATTACTTTTCCAAGGTAATAGAACTCGTCATAGTGATGTTGCTTCTACCTCTGTTTGATTTGAAGTATTTGATAGAACATATGGATACTCGGTAGGGATAGTTGTTTCTCGCTTGTGAATTTCAATGGTAGGAGAAAGAAGCCAAAGAGCTGTTGTGCTTCGGTCTTCTGGTGCAACTTTCCATGCTGTTCCATCACTGAGTTTGAGAGCTTCTCCTTCGTTGATCACTTCAGCGACAGTTAAAGGTTGCGCACGCGCTGTTTCTGAAGGGTCTAGGTAGAGCGTGCGAAGGTTGTGGTGCAGACCTTTTAAGCAAATAGGCGTATGCTCCCGGCTTTCCGTAATGGCTTGCGCTATTTTAAGATGGTCCCAAGCTTCTTGATAACGCAATCTTTTAGTGCACAGGAGCGATAGATAGTATTCTACTGTAGGGTTGTTGGGGTCGATCTTATGATATTTTAAGAGAGTGTCTAGAGCTTCTCTTGTGTGTCCTAGTTGTAAATATGTTGTGGCGAGTTGCAAGAGGCCATCCCGAAAGTAGGGATAGGACTTTAGGATTTTTTTGAGCTTCTTCTGTTTTTTTACAATAGAGTTATAAGTTTCATCCACGTGCTCAAAGATAGCCTGAATCCCCTCGCTATTTACCCTTCCTTGAAGGTAGTCTTCAGGGACTGTCTCTTTATACACAGCGTGATCAAAAGTAAGGGACTCAATCTCTTTTAGAAGAGCGCGCCCCTGTTTCTTTTTATTTACAAACAAGTAGTTGTATCCGAGTAGCATTTTCAGTAGAGGGTCACCTTCCATAAAGGGAAGGGCCTGCTCATAAAGCTTGACCGCTTTTTTGTGGTCTTTCTGACCCCATGCAACACTTGCTTGGTTTACAAAGGCAAGGCCAATAACCTCTTTGATACTTCGCGTTTGGAGGTGGCGGGTGTTGATCCCAAGATATTCTCTTGAGGGCGGAGAGATTCCTCGTGCTGTTGTTTCAATATTTCGATTGTTATAGCGCAAGAAAATATGCCCTGGTGGAGTCACAATTTCTAATGGAATATTGAGACGCTGTCCAATCGAAAGGTAGAGGATAGAGACCCCCAAACAAACCCCCAATCTGTTGTCTAAAACCGAGGGAAGAAAGGTATAGTGATCAATATCCTTCACCCAAAGGGAGTGAGGGGGGAAACGGAACTGCTTTTCATGAAAAATAAAGGTGTTGATTGCGTCGATTTTCTCATCATTTGACGCTGTTTCTGGTAACATTGCTAAAATCTGGAGCGCCATGAGATCGATTGTCGCTTCGTATTGACGGATTTTATTTGTCATCTCTGGATCTTTGTCAAACTGGTAGATAAGAAGCGCTCGTGCGAGGTCAACCTCATCATTTTTCAAGTTTTTCACTGCGTCGATAGACCAAACATAATGTCCTTTGAGTTTGTTGTGTGTTAGGTGATCTCCAATACGCTCAATGAGTGAGAGTCCCTCCGGATCGGTGGGTGTCTCCGTTTCAAATGGCTCTTTATTCACAAGGGAGATAATGGGCCCAATCTCCATGTTGGGTAAACTTATGTTTACCTCATCAAGCTTTGTATCACTTCGATGAGCACATAGAAGACTCCAAGCATCGCTCAGGGCTTGTTTGCCTTGGTCTGTTGAAGGATATAGCTGGTAGAAAGCGAGGTGTTCACTGATAGAGCGGGAAGCCAGACTGCTGTAAAGTGTATTGAGTTTTTCTTCGGTGACGCTAAAGGTCAAAGCTGGAAGAATGAGGAAGAGTACACACCATCTGAACATACGTTTGCTTATAACATTGATTTGAGATTCTCTTGAAGCTTTTGATGGGTTAATAAGACCTCAAGAGGCTCTTTGTAGCAGTAGGTCCAGTTGCACTCCTGCACAGTTCCGGGATAATTGATTCTTTCATCTTCGGGATTTTCCCATGTCAGTTCAGGAGTGAGTGCAAGGTACTCTTGCAGGAGGTTAATATGGAAAAGGCTGGAGGTGTGGTGGGAGTCATATAAGATCGCATAGAGTTGTTCCTCTGTGGGTGTCCTCCCATATTCCCACCCTTTTTCCTTCGCATATGCTGACGCTTCTTCTGGGCTTTCTTTCCACCATAGCGTCAGGGTTGTAAGGTCGTGAGTGGATACAGTGGAAAGGCTTGCTGGAGAGTAGGAATCGAGAGGGAGCCATGTGCTATTTCCTTCCCAATCTCTTTCCCAGCGTAGGACTCTTGTCCCTGAAACCCCAAGCTTTGAAAGGCATTCCCTAGCAAAGAGGGGGGTATTTCCTAAATCTTCTCCAATAGGGAGCATATCGGTCGCGTGCACAAAAGTTTCTAAAAGAGAACGCCCTTGGGCTTCCATGAGTGCCAGGTCGCTGGGAATGTAGGAGCCATCTATTGGTGACTGCTCTGGAGGGATGGCCCAAATGCGGAAGAGCCCCATAATGTGGTCGATGCGATAGATGTCGTAAAGGTCCTTAGCAACATTCAGACGTGTTTTCCACCACTCATAATGGTTCTCTTCCATCGCTTTCCAGTGGTAGATGGGGAAGCCCCAATACTGTCCTTCAGGATTGAAGATGTTTGGGGGACTTCCAGCGACATGGGTAAGATCAAAAAACTCTCGATGGAACCAAACATCGGCGCTGTTGGGACTCACGAGAATTGGAATATCCCCTTTTAGAAAGACCCCTTTTTTTGTGCCGTAGGCTTTAACCTCTTTGAGCTGTTTGAAACAAAGGTACTGCTCTAAGAAATAGGCTTCCATGTTTTTACTTTCTGCTCTCTCTAACCTTTTGAGCTCGCTTTTAGAGGGGGTGCTTAAGTGTGGCTCCCAATCTTTCCAGTGTTTCCCATGATGTTTCTCTTTTAGCGTTTTAAAGAGGGCATACTCTTTGAGCCACTGGTTTTTAGCGCAGAACTCTGAGTACTTTTTTTCATTTTTAATTTTGTCTTCTGCAACATAGAGATATTTCTTAAGCCACAGCTTTTTTGCTGAGAGCAGCGCCTGATAATCAATCCGCTTGGTGTGATTAAATTTTTCGAGCAGGTGAAGATCTTGTTTTAGAGCATCAGTTAAATAGGGGAGCTTGTTCAAGCTAAGGTAAATGGGGTGGAGTGCGCAAGAAGAAAGGGCGTTATAAGGGCTTGGGTCTTCATCTGAATCGTTTAAAGGGAGGAGCTGGATGATATCCATACCAATATTTGCGCAGTAGTCAATCAGTGGAAAAAGGTCGTAAAACTCTCCATTACCAGAGCTGCTTTTAGTTCGGATTGAGATCAAAGGAATAGCAATGCCGTGGTGATGAGTGACCCCAACTTTTTTCCACGCTTTTTCTGCAATGGTGTTAAAGAGTGTGTGTTCTAGAGAGCTCATTTGGGGAGAAAGGGATTAGGAGGGGTAAGAGGTGGGTTGGTATGATGGGCAGGAGCAGTTGTTCCATTTGTAATTGCCGCCTGCCAGCTTTCCGCTTCTTGATAAAAACACTCTAAAAAAGTCGCAAGACTCTCTCCTGTGATCCTATTAGTATCTAGTAGGTCGTATAGGGCGAGCATATTATTTTTCTCAATGTAGGCAAAGTGGCCTGTAGACTGGTAATGGCTATTCGCTTTTAGCGCATCTTTTAACACATCTTCTCTGAACCGCCCTGGAGGGAGTTCGACAATCCATGTAACGACAAGGAGCTGATCGTGGTTCATCATTTCGAGCTGGATGGGGAGACGTTCTGCGATCATGATTTTGCATGCGTTGTTTTTATCAATGTGGAGAGGGACATTGATCTCTTTCCCTAAATCCCATAGAAGTTCTTGAAAACGGTCCATCCTCTATCTCACTCTATAGTGTCTTTAGGTTTACGGGGAGGGGGAGGGAATTCCTCGTCTTCTTCCTCTTCCTCAAGCTCATCTTCGAGATCGCTGAGAGTTTCAATTAGGGTCATGAGTAGTTCTTGTCGATGCTTTTCTGATTTAAAAAGCTTAGGGGAAATGTGGCGAAGAGCGTCGCGATACTGGGAAAAGATAATAATTTGTGCAGCGAGTTCTTCTGAGATTCCAAGGGTATATGCGAGTTTAAGGATTTTATCTGCTGAAGGGTAGCGCTCCTCGATCAGTTCCATGAGTAATTTTGCGAGCAACTCGAAATTAATCCGTGATGGCATGGTGAGATCAAAGCGGTTAAACTGTCCTTGGATCATGTTCATGCGTCCAAAGAAGAAGCGAAAGAGTCCCAGAATCGCCTGCATGCTCCGCGCTTCACTAAAGAGGCGTTGTAGCTCAGCTTTCGAAATTGAGGGGCCTTTGGCTTTCATATCTGCACCAAGAGAGTGGAGAATAAAATCGATGATATTCTTCATGTCGGAGAATTGAAACTTCTTAGATAGCTCTTTGAAAAGGTCGTGAGGTTCTCTTGGAATTGTAGTGATTTCTCTGTAGAGGTCTCTGAGTGCTGTTGGATTCCCTAGCCCTGCCTGGGAAAACTGACGCGCTTGCTGGGCGATATTGCGGCCTGCACGGATATCCTGTCCAAACTCTGCATTGAAGCGCTCCTTGGAATCGATGAGCTTCTTTCGGAGCTCCTCTTTATTCCCCGCTGTATCGATCAAGAAGTCTAACGCTTCGTCGGCAAGCGATTTATCCGCATAGGTGTCTTGAAGTTTTGATAAAATCGTCTCCTGGTCATCTTCAGGATTGATCCGGGATTGGAGGAGGAGCAGAGTTTTAGGCTGAAGCTCTGGGTTTTTCTTATAGTAATTTTCGGCAACCTGTTTATTAATTCCAGGCTGCTCACCCTTAGTCTGTTGCTCCTTTTCTGATTTTGCTGACTTTTGCCCCTCTTCGTGGCGCCGAACCTTTTCCTCTAGCTTTTCGAACTTCTTCTGGAGCTGTCTGGGATTAAAAAGAACACCTGTTTCAGCCCACTGAGTGAAGCGGTCTGCGCTCTGGTCTTGGCGAGCGGCGGCCCGCATCGCGCTTTCCTCGCGTTCAGCTTGCTGTGTTTCCTGGGTGTTCTCCGCGCTTCCAGAAACGGGTGTGACATCATCTGTCATGGGGGACTTCTCTTTTCATATAGCTCTTCTTCCGCATCATATAGAAAAGAGATTTTTAGAGAAAACGAGAATACGCATCCCTTTAGCCCAAAGATATTTTCTTAGCTATGTCCGAGCAATGTTAAAATGACACCCCCTTTAAGGGACTGCTTAAGAAATTCCATCCTCACACATTTTTCGCTTTTTTTGGCAAAATCAAAATTTTTGCAAATCTCCTATACTCAGGTATATGTGGATTTTCAACCCTTTCAATTTTTCTCAAAAAACGCCGCAAAATCTGCAAAGAGCGACTTTCGAGAGCAGTCCCTTTAGGGGACTGTAATTTGACGAGTAGCGTCGTCAATTAATACAACCATCGTACACTCAGGACCCCGAACCAGGCATGCCTCGATCCACCTCGTTGGAGGAATTCTCCAAATTTCCCTCGCCTCATACGCCTCGAGTATGCTTTACTCTTTTTCTTGCTCTTCGGGATCCATAATCCCTTCGAGGTCACCCACTTTCGGACAGTTTCTTAAGAGAGGCAGTGCCCTTGCCTCTCTTCTATTTTATCCCGAGCAAATGTTGGCCCAAATCCAGCGTACTCCTCACCTGATAAAGTGGTTAACACTTCAGCTTTGACTAGAGGGTTAGTGGCATTTGGAATCACTCTTCCTCACTCTTTTGAGTTGTCTTAGCGAGAGGCCAAGCTCGACGCTTGGGTAGTGTAAATTTTTTTCTGTAAATTCAATTTCTGAAGAGAGCTCAGGGGTTGCAAAAAAAATGGTTTGAGACCAATTTCTCTTAAGTTTGACAACAAAAGGAGAATGATATGGCCTCAAACCAACTTTTTTCTCCTC
>JASBRR010000026.1 GCA_030149435.1 Simkaniaceae bacterium | reverse complement strand
GCCATACAAAAAATAGTTCAAACTACATTTTTAGAGACTCAAAGGCGGTTGACAGTAGATCTAAAGGGTTCATCTCTAATTAGCTTTGCAATATCTTCAAAAAAAGAAATTTGTCGACTCGCACTTGCGGAATGTGGGTTGAATATTCCAAAGACGTCATCCTCATCTTTGGATCAGAAGATGCCGGTCTTCCCCCCTACTTTCGAAAGAAGTGGCCAGACCGCTTTCTCACAATCCCAATGAAAAGTAATAGTCGCTGCCTTAACCTCTCCAATGCAGCAGCAATTGTGCTCTATGAGGCATTAAGACAAATCAACTTTCGATTTTTCTAGAAATCCACTCATATAGACGATCATATTCGCAAAATCCCACTAAGCGATCCACTTCTTGCCCCTCAACAAAAAGAATCAAAGTCGGGATGCCCACCATCGAATATTTTATAAAGGGCTCGACTTCACGACATTGATCACAATCGACCTTTTTAAAGCTGACAACCCCCTCGAATGCTGTTGCAACTTTGCGATAAATTGGATCGAGCTTCTTGCAATGAACACACCAATTGGCATAGAAAAAGACAATTGTTGTTCCAGACTGTATTGAATCAGCCAACTCACATTCTTTGATCTCTAGAACGTGATCAGCATAGGCTGGGCTGACTAGCCCGCAAAAAATAGTGAAAAGGAAAGCAAATACTTTCCTTTTCATACTTGATTTAAAGAGCAGAAGAGACAAATTCTTCAATCGCATTTTTATCTCTAAGACCTATGAGGCGATTAAACTCTTTGCCATCTTTGAAAAGAATCATAGTAGGAACTGATGTCACTTCATTCTTTCCAGCAATCCCCGAGGATTTATCAATATCTAGCTTTCCGAATTTCGCTTTTCCACTCATGCTGCCTGCCACTTCTTCAAAAACTGGGGCAAGCATTCTGCAAGGTCCACACCAATCAGCATAAAAATCAACCAGCGTGACCCCAGATCCTACAGTTTCATTAAAGTTTTCATCATCTAGTTTTACAATCTCTGCTTCAGCCATTTTAACTCCTCTAATAAATGCTTACGATTCAGGTTACAATACTCTCAGTTTTTTCTACTAGAATTCTTCTCAGTTTCGGTTTCAAGCCAGTTCAGGTAGCTCGAGCTCCCATCCAAAATAGGAAGGGCTAAAATAGCCGGGACATCATAACTCGCATGTTTCTCTATGCACTCATTAATAGCTGCAAAGTTTTCTGCTGGAGCTTTCATCAATACTTTAACCTCTCGGGACGATTCGATTGTCCCTTCCCATACATAAAAGGATTGCACAGGAGACACGAGGTTTGCACATGCAATGAGTCTTTTGTTAAGCAGCATTTGAACGACCTCCTGCGCTTCCTGTTCTAAGCCACATGTCCACTCGATCTGAATAAATTGGGTCATCATCTGCTCCATTAAGGGATTGCTATTGAAAATCCATTCCGACAGATTTTGTAACATTTTTCGAAAAAAAAAGGTGCAGAAGATGTAGGGAGGGACTGCTTAAGAAAGTCCATTCTCACAGCGTTTGTTCATTTTTTGGCAAAATTAAAAGTTTTTCAAATTCCCTATACTTAGGCATATGCGAATTTTCAAAACTTTCAATTTTTCTCAAAAATTGCTGCAAAATCTGCAAAAAGCGACTTCCCCAACAGTCCCAGGGATGGATTTTCGATAGCTGCCCCAATAAAAAATTGATTTGGTATAAGAATATAGTATGGAAGATATCATATCAGTCGAAAAAATTGCCGTCATTGCCAATGGATCAATCGATGACTATGGCTTGATCAAAGACATTCTTCAAGATTACGATCAATTCTTTGCAGTCGACGGTGGACTTAATCACTGCCCTAACTTAGAGGTTCAACCGACTCTTCTCATTGGAGACATGGATTCTGTAGATCCAATGGTACAAAAAGAATACCCAAATCTGGGGACTATGACTTTTCAGCGGGACAAAAATGCCACGGATCTAGAGCTTGCCATTGAATTCCTCGTTGAGAAAAAGCCCAAGTCTATAACGATTTTCAGCGGCATTGGAGACCGTATCGACCACTCCATTACCAACCTAATTCTCATTACAAGATATCCGGGAAAGGTCTTTTTGGAAACTGAACGAGAAATCATAGGAGCGATTAAAGACACCCTTGAGCTTACTACAACTCCAGGGCAAACCCTATCATTAATCCCCTTAAATGGTCCTGTATGCGGAATCAACTCAAGCGGCCTTAAATGGGAACTTCAAGACGGGACGCTTGATAAAAATTTTGTGGGAATTTCCAATGAGGTGGTTGACAGCTCCATCTGCATTAGCGTGGAAAGCGGTGACTTAGTCTATAGTTTGCATAAGATCAAAGAGTAACTAAGGAGGGGTCCCTTGCGCGCCCTCTCGATACCAGCGGCGAAGCTCATCTAACGACTGCGTTAGCCTTTGCGCAATCAGCTTCTGTGCCTCTTTTTTGTCCATATCAGCATAATCTTCCCAGAGAATCGGGGAGCCAAATACAACGGATATTTTTCCAAATAGTTTAGGCAGCTTTCGCGTACGACTCCACACTTCATAAGTTCCATCGATATAGACCGGAAGAATCGCCGATTGACTTCGCGATAATAACATTCCAATACCTGGCTTAATCGCCTGAATGGTATCGTCGGCAGAGCGGGAGCCCTCGGGGAATACCAAAACCTTTTTCCCCTCATTAAGCAGCTGACAGATGGTTTTCATGACTTGTAGGTTATTCACATTGTGCTGAACCGGATGGGTGTTTAGACGGCGAATCGTATAGCCTAAAACCGAACGGAATAACGTATGCCGAGCTAAAAAATGAATCTCTTCTCCACAGCCAATCGCAACGGCAGGGGGATCAAAAAATGAGACGTGGTTGGGCGCAATGATGGCACTCCCAGGGATGTAGTGCTGATAGCCGTAAACCCGATAGCGGTAACACAATTTAAAGTAGATGGAGAAAGAAAATATGATAAAACGGTAAAGTAAGTGGCCCTTTGATTTCATAGGTAACGCTCAATTTCCTTAATCACTTCATCAATGGTCATCGATGAGGTATCGATGAGAATCGCATCATCTGCTTTTTTAAGAGGGGCTACCTCGCGGTTTGAATCATAGTGATCCCTTTCCTGTATCCCTTTAAGAATCTCATCATAGGAAAAGGTGCTCGCTCTTTCGGGGAATCGGGATTGGAGGTCAGCTAACCGCCTTTTGGCGCGAATCGTATCGCTTGCTGTTAGAAAAAACTTATGCTGCGCATGGGGGAATACTGCAGTGCCAATGTCTCTCCCTTCAAATACAGCATCATTTTTTTCAGCGAATGCCACTTGAATGGGTTTTAGCGCGTCACGCACCACCTTGTATGCAGAGACTTCAGAAACCACCGAGGTCACTTCAACGCTCCGGATCTTTTCAGTCACATCAACTCCCGCAACAAAGTAGTGCTTTTTAACTCCTTGAACTTGAATTTCAAAGTTAAAAGCACCTAAAACCTTCTCAATCCCCTTGAGATCGGAGGGAGAAACTCCTTCATCCAAAATTTTCCAAGATATTGCGCGATAGAGTGCTCCCGTATCAAAATAGGTAATGCCGAGCTGATCTGCTAGCTTTTTTGCTACCGTTGATTTTCCCGTCCCAGCAGGGCCATCGATAGTAATGATCAATGTGACTCCTTAGCCCAAGTGCAAAAATAAGTATACGGTCGGCGCTGTTAAGATTAGAGAATCGATTATATCGAGAATGCCACCAAACCCCGGCAAACGGTTGCTATCTTTAACTGCAGCATCTCTTTTAAAAAGAGACTCAGCAAGATCTCCAACCTGTCCAAGAGAACCAAGGAGAGCTCCAAGCCATAAACTGTCGATTAGAGATAGTGAAATTCCTCCAAAAAACTGTCCTAAGAGATAGAATAGAAAACTAAAGACTATGGCTGAAATCAACCCTATAACTGATCCAGCGACAGTTTTCCCAGGACTTACACGCGGAGCAAGTTTCCGCTTCCCCATGATTTTCCCACCAAAGTAGGCTCCAACATCTGTGATTTTTGTCACAACAACAAGATACAAAATCCATAAGCGGCCATGATCACTTGACACATCTTGATTGAGATAAAGAACCTTCAAGGCAAGCCCAAGAGGGACTGTGACGTAAACAATTGCAAAAAAGCCCTGGCTGATCGATGCAATTGCACCCTCAGCCTTATCAAGATGAAATAGGAAAATAAAAATGAGCGCTAAAAACAAACACGCTATAGGAAGAAGCGCAAACTGTGCCCGTGTGGTTGAAAGGCAAAAACTCCAAATAACTAAAGTTCCAAAAACAATCAAAAGGGGAATAAACCCTTTTTTCCCATCGAGTTTTGAGAGCTTCCCATATTCCCAAACACCTATTCCACTCATGACTGCAAGTCCAATAGCAAGTAGCCATAAAACGATGGGGCTATAAGCAAAAATAGCGATTGCAGCGATGAGTGCAATACTCAAACATGAGACCATTAAGCGCTTAGGCAAATCTGAAAAAATCATATCTTCCTTCCTAAGGTAGGCCTATTCTCCATAGCGCCGGTGGCGTCTTTGAAACTCGAGAATAGCCCCCAGTAAATCTTGTTCTGAAAAATCGGGCCACAATTTTTCAGTAAAAATAATTTCACTATAGGTTGTCTGCCAAGTCAAGAAATTACTGAGCCGACTTTCTCCACTCGTCCGAATAACAAGGTCGGGGTCGTCCCAGTGCGCTGTGTCGAGGTGCTGAGAAATCAACTCCATGTTGATATCATCAGAACAAAGCTCTCCACATTCAACCTTTTCTATAATTCTTTTCACCCCTCGACAAATCTCATCCCTTCCGCCATAGTTCACTGCAATGATCAAATCGATCTTTGTGCAGGAAGCAGTAGCAGCGATAGTATCCTCAAAAGCTGCAATGACTGTGGGAGGAAGCTTTCTTAAATCCCCAATGGCTCTGAGACGCACACCCTCCTCAACAAGTGAGGAGCGTTTGTTGACAAGATAAGTTTCTAAAATCTCCATGAGCTTATCGACTTCTTTCTGAGAGCGTCTCCAGTTTTCAGTTGAAAAACCATAAGCCGTCAAAGCCTGAACACCGAGAGCAGCAGCAGCGCGTACAATCGCATCTAAGCGCTCTGCACCTTGCCAGTGTCCCACCTCAAGTGGATAGTCAAGCCCTTTAGCCCACCGTCTGTTGCCATCCATAATAATTGCAATATGTCGTGGAATGTGAGCTGGGTCAAGAAGGCGACACTCTTCCTCTGTGTATATCGTTTGCTCAATAGCGGTTGTCAATATAGGGTCACTCATAAAATCTTAGGTTTTCTTTTCCACACTTTCTCGCGTTCTGGTCCATACGAAACTAGGCTAATTGGTACGCCGCAGAGTTCTTCAACAAAGTTAACAAAAATTCTAGCATGTTTTGGCAATTCTTGCTCAGACTTTATTTCTCCCAGCGGCTCCTTCCACCCTTCCAGGGTCTCATATATGGGAACAACTTGTTCTAGGGCACCTGAATGGATCGGTGGCGACTCAATCTTTTCTCCATCCAGCTCGTAACCTACACAAACGCGAATCTTATCAAGTCGAGAGAGCACATCCAATTTTGTCAGAGCAAGGGATTCAATCCCATTCAAACGGATGGCATAACGGGCCAAAATAGCATCGAACCACCCCATACGACGCATCCTTCCCGTTGTTGTTCCAAATTCACGAGCCTCTACAGGACTTAAGAATGCCGCACTCTCCTTCTCAGAAAATTCCGTGGGAAATGGACCATTACCGACTCGCGTGGCATATGCCTTGATGACCCCCACAGATGTGTGGATCGAATTTGGCCCTACTCCTGCCCCAAGGGCAAGTCCTGCTGTTGTCGTATGAGATGATGTTACAAAGGGGTAAGAGCCATGCGTCACATCAAGTAAAGCGCCTTGTGCCCCTTCAAAAAGCACCTTTTTCCCTCTCTTAATCGCTTGATCTAGAGCATCTCCAAAAGGGGTCACGAGCGGCGCCAGTGTCTCGGCATAAACCGAGTAGCTTTCAAAAATTTGATTTAACTCACATGGAGGGTGATCGTAGAGCTTCTTTAGTTCCCAATTCTTCACCTCTAAAACTTCCTGCAGTTTCCTTTTGAACACTTCTGGCTTGATTAGCTCTGCCATACGAATCCCTTGTCTTGCAACTGCATCAGCATAACAAGGCCCAATCCCCCGTCCTGTGGTTCCAATTGGAGCGCGAAGTCTCGACTCCTTTAACTGATCCAAGAGCTGATGATAGGGAAAAATCACATGTGCGTAGGGGGAAATCACCATCCTATCTCTAAAAGAAATTCCTCCACTTTCCAGCTGCTCCATTTCCTTCAGCAGCGCAGCAGGATCAATGACCGTACCATCCCCAATAAAACACTTTGTATGTGAATAAAGGATGCCCGATGGGATGAGGTGAAAATGGTACTCGCGATCTCCCACAATCACGCTATGACCCGCATTGTTCCCCCCTTGAGCTCTT
Organism: Simkaniaceae bacterium; assembly: GCA_030149435.1. GTDB lineage: Bacteria > Chlamydiota > Chlamydiia > Chlamydiales > Simkaniaceae > JASBRR01. The sequence goes on along the minus strand of JASBRR010000026.1, from coordinate 314 downwards.
ACGATCATATCAACATGTTCTGCTAGATAGTCGACAACCTTCCCTTTTCCTTCATCGCCCCATTGGAGACCTACAACAGCTATTGTCAAAATTTTCCTCCGGATAACAGTCACTTTGTCTACAGTGTTAACATAACTTGAACCTTATCGGCTAGCACTTCTGGGACTGCTTAAGAAAGTCGCTTTTTGCAGATTTTGCAGCAATTTTTGAGAAAAATTGAAAGTTTTGAAAATTCGCATATGCCTAAGTATAGGGAATTTGAAAAACTTTTGATTTTGCCAAAAAATGAACAAACGCTGTGAGAATGGACTTTC